>SYBY01000133.1 GCA_005788585.1 Actinomycetota bacterium
AGATCGAGCGCCTCCTCGGCGGTCGCCAGCGGGTGGCGCGCATCCTTGTCGGCCCACAGCAGCAGCGTGGGTGCCTCGATGCGCGGATAGGCCTCGAGGAGCTCGAGCTGCGGCCCGCGTGGCCAGCGGCGCACCGCGCGCGCCCACGCCCGGGCGAGGTTTGCGTTGCCGCCGACGTCGGCCATCGCGTGGCGGACGAGATCCCGGGCGGCGGGGTTGCCGCGCGCGGTGAGGTCCATCCCGCGGTCGGGGCGGACACCGAGCCGGGCGGCGTGCGTGAGTGCGCGGTCCAGCCCCGGCGCCGAGGCGCCGCGCGACAGCAGACGCACGAGCCGCTCCGTGGCGCCGGCGTCGCTGTCGCGGTGCATCCGGTTGGGCATGAGGACGAGCCGGCCGGGGCGCAGCTGCCCGGTCGTCACCGCCCGCAGGAGGACCTCGGCGCCGGCCCCGTGCCCGGCGACGAGCGGCCGCGGCCCGCCGACGTCCCGGCAGAACGCGGCCATGACCTCGGCGTACCAGTCGAGCGTGTACGGGTGGCGCGGCCGATCCTCGGAGTCGCCGTGCAGCGGCAGGTCGGGCAGGACGAGCCGGAACCGGTCCTGCAGCTCGTCGACGATGGGTTCGTACTCGCGGTACGACAGACCGGCACTGTGCAGCAGGACGAGCGCGGGACCCACCCCCGTCTCGCGGAACGCCACGCGGGCACCGTCGCGGTGGTGGAACAGGCGCAGCCTCATCCGCTGGCGCTCCCGGCGGCGATGCCGCGCCGCAGGTCGGTCTCGACCCCGCCAGGGGCCTCGGTGACCGCCGCCGCGCTGCGTTCCAGCCGGTACGCCAGCTCGGTGTGGATGCCGGACGTGTCGCGGGCCGCGCGCTCGGCGGCGCCGACGAGGTAGCCGAGCTGGACGGCGGCCCGGCGGTCGCCCTCCGCGGCGCGAAGCTCGAGCTGCTCGCCGAGCGTGGTGAGCGTCGCGCCGATCGCGACGAGCTCGGCGTCGGAGCTCGACTCCCGGATGCACTGCACCAGCGTCGTGCCCTCGAGCCGCACGACGCCGGGCGCGGCCTGCAGCGCGCGCTCGTACGTGTCGCCGTCGGCACGGCAGGCCACGGGCAGGGGGTCTTCGGACCCACCGCAGCCGGCGAGCAGGACGGCGAGCAGCGCGCCTCGGTACAGCATGCGCCTCATCGTAGAGTCGCGCCGGTGCCCGGCCCGTCGCTCGACCGCCAGATCCTGCGCCTCGCGGTGCCCGCGCTCGGTGCGCTGGCCGCCGAGCCGCTGTACCTGCTCGTCGACACCGCGATCGTGGGCCACCTCGGCACGCCGCAGCTCGCGGCGCTGGCCCTTGCGGCCACGGTCCTCACCTCCCTCGTGTCCCTGTGCATCTTCCTGACGTACGGAACGACGGCCCATGTGGCGCGCCTGCACGGCTCAGGTGACGAGGAGGCGGCGGGTGGCCTGGCCGCGCAGGCGCTGTGGCTGGCGCTGGCGCTGAGCGCGGCCCTCGTGGTCGCGTGCTTGGTCCTGGCCGATCCGCTGATCGCGCTGCTGGGTGGCTCGGGCGAGGTCGCGGAGTTGGCCGCCCGCTACCTGCGGATCAGCGCGCTCGGGCTGCCGTTCGCGCTCATCGCGCTCGCGGGACAGGGGTTCCTGCGGGGCATCGGGGACCTCCGCACGCCGCTCATCGTCGTCGTGATCTCGCAGGTGGCGAACATCGTGCTCGAGGTGTGGTTCGTCTATGGCCTGGACTGGGGGCTGGACGGTTCGGCGGCCGGCACCGTGATCGCCCAGGCGGGGATGGGCGCCGCGTTCGCGTGGCTGCTGCTGCGCGCACCGGCCGACGACCGCCGCCCCGACCGGGCCCGGATTCGCCCGCTGCTGCGCATCAGCGGCGAGCTGTTCGTCCGGTCCGCCGCGCTGCTGGCTGCGTTCGCGACGGCGAGCGCCGTCCTGGCCCGGGTGGGCGAGGCGAGCCTCGCCGCCCACCTCATCGCGTTCCAGCTCTTCGTGTTCGCGGCGCTGGTGCTCGACGCGGTCGCGATCGCCGCGCAGGTGCTCGTGGGGCGTGCCCTGGGAGCCGAGGATGCCGACGGCGCCCGCGCGGCCGGCTGGCGGGTGATCCTGTGGGCGTTCATCGCCGGGTGCGTGTTCGGCGCGCTGCTGCTCGCGCTGCGCGACGTCATCCCGCGCGCGTTCACGCCCGATGACGCGGTGCTCGCCCAGGCTGCCGAGGTCTGGTGGCTGTTCGCGCTGATGCAGCCGATCGCGGCGGTGGTGTTCGCGCTCGACGGGATCCTCATCGGGGCGGGCGACACCCGGTTCCTCGCGGGGTCGATGGTCGTGGCCGGCCCGCTGGTCTACATGCCGGTCGCGCTCGCGTCGCTGGCGTTCGACTGGGGGATCGTGGGGGTGTGGTGCGGGTTGGTCGGACTGATGCTCGCGCGCCTGGTGCTGCTCGGCGGCCGCTGGCTGGGCGGCCGGTGGGCCGTCACCGGCGCGGTGCGCGCGGCGTCACCGCAGCCCTGAACGTCGGAATGTGGCGGTTGGGCCCGCCGAACGTCGGAATGTGGTGGCCAGCGCCACCAGGTTTCGACGTTCGTCGTGTCGCGGCCCGCTCGGCGCCGCGGGCCGCCCACCGGGGCGCGCGCGGGCGCCCGTGGAGCCCAACGTCGAAATGTGGTGGCGCCAGCCACCACATCCCGACGCTCACCGCGCAGAACCGCCACATTTCGACGTTCGGCGCGCCGAGGGCGCCGGGGGCCCGCCTACCCCTGCCCCACCGCGTCCGCGATCTTCCGCTGGATCGCCAGCTCGCGGTCGAAGTCCGCCGCGTCCGCATGCCGGTAGTCCGTCCCTCGCCCGGCCAGCAGCTCCGCGAGCGCCTCGACGAACCGCGCGTCGAGCTGCGTCCCCGCCACCCGTCGGAGCTCGGTGAGCGCTTCGAACGATGTCTTCTGTTCGCGGTACGTGTCGGCCGCGGTCAACGGGTCGTACGCCTCGGCGACCGCGACGATCCGCGCGATCTCCGGAATCGCGTCACCCTTCAGGCCGTCGGGATACCCGCGCCCGTCGACCCGCTCATGATGCGCGCGGACGATCTCGGCGACCGGTCCGTAGACCTCCAGGTCGGGGAGCAGGTCCGCGCCGATCTCGGGGTGGCGCTGGACGGCCTGCCAGTCGTCGTCGGTCAGCTCGTGACCGGGTTCGAGCACGCGGTCGGCGAACGCGAACCGGCCGATGTCGTGCAGCAGGCCGGCGGTGTGCGCCAGCTCCTGGTCGCGCTCGTTCATTCCCACGTGCTTGGCGATGTCGCGGGAGAACGCGGCGACCGCGGCGCTGTGGCGCGCGGCATGCGGATCGCGCTGGTCGAGCGTGCGGACAAGGCCGGAGAGCAGGCCCCATGACAGCGAGGCGTACTGGCGGGTGCGGTTCCGGGACGTCGTCACGAGGTGCGCGCCATACGAGAACGCGAAGATCAGCAGCAGTAGGAATGCGGTCGCGCCGATCCCGAACTGCTCGTAGGCCGCCGCCAGCGCCACGGTGAACCCGACCGTGAGTGCGAACGTCGGGGCGAGCGCGACGGGTGGCCGCAAGTCCTCGCGTGGCGCGCGCCCGTCGAGGATCGCCATGAGGGCCGTGACCATGAACCAGTTCACGAACAGCGCGACGGCGAACGCACCGGCGAGCGCAGCGAGCGCGATGGCCTCCTGCTCGGGCCAGTCGCCGGGGGGCACGACTGGGAGCAGGAGCACCGCGGCGATTGAGCACGGCAGGGCATGACCGGAGATGTTCACCAGGAGCGCGGTGACGCGGTAGCGGTCGACCACCCAGGCCGCGAGCTCGCTGACCACGAGGATGGCGATGGCGGGGCCGGCCCCGAGGAACGCCACGGCGAGCATGAGTGTGGCGACCGACCCGGTGACCTCGACACTGTGCTCCCACCGGGTGACGGCGAGGATGCTGGCGAAGCAGCACACGGTCAGCAGGACCGTGAGCGGGTCATCGATCGGTGCACTCGGCAGGACCATCGCCATGGCGATCGCCAGGCTCAGTCCGCCGAGCGCGAGCAGACTGCTGGTGCGTGGAGCACCGGTTCGTTTCACGCCGCACAAGGTACATCGCCGGGGGCCGACTGCGGCGGAGCATGCATGGGGTGCGGTGTTCTAACGGCCACGGAAACCCGACATGTGGCACCTCCTCGCCGTTCGGGAGCGGACTCCCTTGGGCGGTCGGCTGGCTCAGCCTCCAGGTGCACCGATATGCAGGCTTTTCGACGAATAGCGGACGCTGGTGGTAGACAGATGGACCGCAGTCCGGGCGGGTGCCAGGGCGCACAACTTGCGCACGACCCCCGAAACGCGCCACACTGCCCGGGATGCGCACGCTGAAGACCAGGGAAGCGGCGGCGATGCTGAGCGTCAGTCCGAACACGCTGCGCGCATGGGAACGGCGCTTCAATTACCCGCGTCCCCAGCGCACCGCCGGCCAGCACCGGGCGTACATCCACGCCGAGGTCGTCGCGCTGCGCGATGCGCTCCAGGCGGGGCTGTCGATCTCGTCCGCTGTCTCCCGCGCCCGTGAGGCGCTGAGCGGCGACACGAGCGTGCTCGTCGGCTCGCTGACCGCCTACGAGGTCGATCGCGCCGACGCCGCGATGGAGTCGACCCTGGCGCTGCGTCCCGTCGAGCGGTCGGTCGAAGAGGTCCTGCTCCCGTCGATGGACGAGATCGCCGCGCGGCACGGCACCGACAGCGCCGCGTGGGCGCTCGCGGCGCGCTGGGCCGAGGGGTGGCTGCGCCGTGCGCACCGGCTCGCGCCGCCGCCGACCCGGCCGCTGACCGTGCTGATCGGGGACGCCACCGACGACGCGCTCGACCCCGAGGCGCTCGCCGTCCGCGCGTTCGAGCTCTTCTGCGCGCGCTCGGGTGCACGCATCATCACGCTGCCCGTCCGCCGCCTGGCCGACGTCGGCGAGGTCGTCACCGCGTTCGGCCCGCAGGCCGTCGTTCTCGCGGGTGACGGCGTGCCGGACAACGAGGTCGCCCGCTGGGCCTACCAGGTGCGCCTGGCCACGGGCCCGATCCCGGTGGTGCTCTTCCGCCGCGGCGCGCAGGGCGAGACCATCCGCTCCGCCGCCGCGCTGCCCGAGGGTCCCTACGACGCGCACCGCCAGGCGCTGGCCGCTGCGGAGCCGGCGGTCACGGTCAACGGCAACCGCGACGCGACGCGCCGCTTCACCCGCGAGACCGCGAGGTCGCTGGCATGACCGCGTCGGTGCACGGTCTTCCCGGCTGGTCCGGCGGTGAGTCCGCCGGCCTCCGTGCCTTCTGCGGCCACTGCGGCCGCGAGCCAGACCCCGCGCAGGCGCCGGTCGGCGCCACGCGCGTGTGCTCGCACTGCGACCTCGGACTGGTGCTCGAGGCGTCGGCCGACGTCGCGCCCGCGCCGTCTGATCCCTTCCTGGTGGTCGACAGCCGCATGGCGATCTGCGCGCTGTCCGCGGCCGCGGAGCAGCTGCTCGGAATCGACGAGACGGCCGCGGTCAACCGCCACCTCGGCGAGTTCCTCCTGCCGGCTGACGCGAACGCCAACGGCGGCGGCAGCCTGATCGAGCTCGTGCTCAGCGCCGCGTCGGGTCAGCCCGGAGACGGTGACGTCCCGCGCGTGCGGGTCCGGCCGCTCGGGGTCTTCGGCGTGCGCTTCAGCGCCCGGATCGGCCGGTGCGGCCCCGCGCCGTCGGCCATCGTCGTCCTCGAGGGCTGACCACACCCCTCCTGATCCGGGAGGATGCGCCCATGCGCGCTTCCTGGGTCCATGTCGAACGCGACTTCGCCGCTCCGGTCGAGCAGGTCTTCGCCTGCCTCGCCGAACACGAGCAGCTCGAGACCCTGTTCCCCGGGACGAAGATCCGCCGGCTGACCGACGGGACCGACGGCGAGCGCAACGGCGTCGGCTCGTCGCGCGAGATGAAGATGGGCCCGCTGCTGCCCTTCGTCGAGTCGGTCGTGGAGTTCGTGCCCGGCGAGCGGATCGTCTATCGGATCACCTCCGGGGTCACCCCGCTGCGCCATCACGTCGGCATCATGCGCTTCACGGCCACGCCGTCGGACGGCACGCATCTCGACTACCGGATCCGCGTCTCCTCGGCGATTCCGGGGATCGTGCCGCTCGTGCGCACGGCCCTCACGCAGGGCCTTCGCGACGGCCTCCAGGCCGTCGACCGCGAGCTCAGCCGGGCGTAGCCTTCAGACCCGCCGCCTCGACCTTCGGGCCGAGCTCCTGGGCCAGCGCGATCAGCCCGGACAGCGGGCGGATCATGACCGTGAAGTCGGCGATGAGCCCGTCGTCGCCGATGCGCATCAGGTCCATCCCCTCGAGCTCCTTGCCGCCGGCCTTCGCCCGGAAGATGAGCGCGGTGGTGTCGTCGCCCTGGTCGAGCTCGTCGGTGTAGTGGAAGTCCTCGAACGTGACGAACACGAGGCGCAGAAGCGCCTCGACGGTCTCGCGTCCCACGTACGGGTGGAAGACTGCGGGGCTGTGGAAGACGACGTCGGGCGAGAGGTGCTCGGCGAACGCGTCGATGTCGCGCGACTCGACGGCGGCGCGGAATCCGGTGGCGGCTGCGGGCGGCATAGCGGCACCGTATCCCCACGTCCGGGTCGAGGGATACGGTTCGCCCCGGCCCATGACCCTGCACCCCGGCGATCTCCTGGCC
>SYBY01000134.1 GCA_005788585.1 Actinomycetota bacterium
CGTGACGATGACGACCGACGAGATCCGCGAGACGTTCCTGGAGTTCTACGCCTCCCGCGACCACAAGCGCCTGCCCTCCGCATCCCTGGTCCCGGCGACCTTCGATCCGTCGGTCCTGCTGACCACCGCGGGCATGCATCCCCTCAAGCCGTACTTCCTGGGCCAGGAGGCGCCGCCGCACCCGCGGCTGACGAGCTGCCAGAAGTGCTTCCGCACGACGGACATCGAGAACGTCGGGAACACCGCGCGCCATCTGACGTTCTTCGAGATGCTCGCCAACTTCTCGATCGGCGACTACTTCAAGAAGGGCGCTGCGGAGTTCGCCTGGGAGCTGTCCATCCAGGGCTTCGGCTTCAAGCCCGAGGACATCTGGATCACGGTCTTCGAGGGTGACGACGAACTCGGCCTCGGCCCCGACCAGGAGGCGATCGACGCCTGGCTGGAGATCGGAGTCCCGCGCGAGCGGATCGTCGCGTGCAACCGCGAGGAGAACTTCTGGCAGGCCGGGCCGACCGGGCCGTGCGGCCCGTGCTCGGAGCTGTACCTCGACCGCGGCGTCGAGTACGGCAAGGAGGACGACCTGCCGGGTGGCGAGAACGAGCGCTTCCTGGAGTACTGGAACCTCGTCTTCATGCAGTTCAACCAGGACCCCGTGAATACGCTGACGCCGCTGCCGGCGCAGAACATCGACACCGGCCTGGGCCTGAACCGCATGGCGCTCATCCAGCAGGGCGCCGAGACGATCTTCGAGACCGACCAGTTCATCCCGCTCATCGAGCTGGGCCGCGAGCTGGCGCAGAAGGAGGTCGACGAGCGCGCGCTGCGCATCCTGGCCGACCACTCGCGCGCCGCGACGTTCCTCATCGCCGACGGCGTGGTCCCGTCCAACGAGGACCGCGGCTACATCCTGCGCCGGATCATGCGCCGCGCGATCCAGCAGGGCCATCGCATCGGCATCGAGGGTGACGAGGGCCTGTTCCTGCCGCTGTTCGTCGATCGCGTCATCGAGGTCATGGGCAAGGGCTACCCCCAGATCGTGGCCGAGCGCGACAACATCCAGCGCTGGGTCAAGGCCGAGGAGGAGGGCTTCGGGCGGACGCTCGAACAGGGCACGAAGCTCCTGCACGAGGTCATCGAGCAGTCGCGGGAGTCCGGCGCGATCCCCGCGGCCGACGCGTTCAAGCTGCACGACACCTTCGGCTTCCCGTTCGAGGTCACCCGCGAGCTTGCGCTCGAGGAGGGCCTGGAGGTCGACACCACCGGGTTCGACGAGCTCATGGAGCAGCAGCGCGCCCGGGCTCGTGGCGGCCGGGCGCAGGCCACCGACGGCGAGGGCCTGCGCGAGGGCGCGCTCGAGCTCGTCCGCCAGAGCGACTTCGAGACGGAGTTCGTCGGGTACGAGACGACCGAGCAGCACACCGCGGTGGGGGAGGTCACCGAGGTCGCCGGGCAGCTGCTCGTGCGCCTGGTCGAGTCGCCGTTCTACGCGACCGGTGGCGGCCAGGTCTCCGACGGCGGCGAGCTTGCGTGCGACAGCGGTGACTGCCGCGCGGTGGTCACCGACGTGCTGCGCCTGGGCAACGACCAGGCCCTGGTCGTCGACGTCCAGCAGGGCGAGCTGCACGACGGCGAGCGCGTCGTCGCGCGGGTCGACCGTGCCGCGCGCCACGCGACGCAGGCCAACCACACCGCGACGCACCTGCTGCACGCCGCGCTGCGTGAGGCGCTCGGACCGCACGTCCGGCAGGCCGGCTCGTACGTCGGCCCGGACAAGCTGCGCTTCGACTTCACCCACGGCGATCGGCTGGCGCCCGAGGAGGTCAAGGCCGTCGAGGACCGGGTCAACGAGTGGATCCTGCGCAACGACCCGGTGCGCCCGCAGACGACGACGCTCGCCGAGGCGCAGGAGCTCGGGGCGATGGCGCTGTTCGGCGAGACGTACGGCGACATCGTGCGGAGGGGCGAGATTGGCGACGGCGAGTACTCCCGCGAGCTGTGCGGCGGCACGCACGTGCGCGCCACGGCGGAGATCGGCGTCTTCAAGATCACGAGCGAGGGCTCGAGCGCGGCGAACGTCCGGCGCATCGAGGCGATCACCGGTCCCGAAGCCGTGAAGCTCCTGCGCGAGGAGGACCGGCTGCTGCGGGAGGGCGCGTCGGCGCTGAAGACGCAGCCCGAGCGGCTGCCCGAGGCCATCGCCGCGCTGCAGGCCAAGGCCAAGCAGGCCGCCAAGGCGCAGGCCGCGGGCGGCGGCGCTGACGAGGCCGCGCTCGTCGGCAAGGCGACGGACATCGCCGGCGCGTCGGTGGTCGCCGAGGCGCTCGATGGGGTGGGGCCCAAAGACCTCATGGACGTCGCCGATCGCGTGAAGGGCAAGCTCGGCGAGCAGGGCGCCGTGGTGCTCGGCGCCGTCAACGACGGCAAGGTCAGCCTGGTGGTGGCCGTGGCTCCGGCGCTCATCGAGCGGGGCGTGAAGGCGGGCGCGATCGTCAAGGAGGCCGCGCAGGTCGTCGGCGGTGGTGGCGGCGGCCGCGACACGATCGCCCAGGCCGGTGGCAAGGATGCGGCGAAGCTGCCCGACGCGCTGACCGCGGCGAAGGCCGCCATCGAGCGCGCACTGAGCTAGTGCGCGTCATCGCGCTGGACTACGGCAGCGCGCGCTGTGGCGTCGCGGTGAGCGATGTCACGGGCACGCTGGCCACGCCGCTCGACGTCGTGGAGCGGCCGGGGACGAAGAAGGGGATGACCCGGATCGTCGATGTCGTGCTCGAGCGCGAGGCCGAGCGGGTGGTCGTCGGGCTGCCGCTCGGGCTGTCCGGGCACGACACCGATCAGACCCGCGAGGCGCGGGAGTTCGCGGCCAACCTGCAGCGGCGCCTGGGCAAGAAGATCCCCGTGGAACTGGAGGACGAGCGCTTCACCACGGCGCTCGCGCAGCGGGACGTCGATCCCCGCGCCGCGGAGGACTCGCGGGCCGCCGCTCATCTTCTGGAGGGGTGGCTGAGTAGGGTGATGGGTGGATCCGGTGGCCAGGACGGCCCGGATCGCCAGCCGTCATGAGCTTGTTCGGACGACAGCAAGACCAGGGGGAGCGCTCCGCCGCCGACCGCGAACGCGCCCGCCTGGAGCGCGAGCGTCGCCGTGCCGA
>SYBY01000014.1 GCA_005788585.1 Actinomycetota bacterium
ATCGGTGCGGTGCTGGACGTCACCGGCCCTCGGGGCGGCTTCAACTTCCAGGGGGCCGGGGCGGCCGGCCACGCGGCGGCGCAGGACGTCTGACGTGCCTCAGGTGATCCGGGAGCTCTGAAGCTCGGCCTCGAGCGGGGCGACCGCGGGTGAGCGGCGCCGCTGCACGAGCCAGACCACGCCCGACACGGCGACCGCGGCGATGATCACGCCGAAGGCAAGCGCCGGGCCGACGGCGTAGCCCGCGGCGACGGCGAGGCTGGTCCACGACAGGCACGCGACCGCATTGACGGCTGCGAATGCGGGCCAGCTCATCCCGGAGGTCCCGGCGGCAAGGGCCCCGACGCCGCGCACACCGGGGATGAACCTCCCCACGAAGACCGCCAGGAGCCCATAGCGCGCGTAGAAAGCATCGGCTTTCGCCAGGGCGCTGCGGCGGCGCTCGGCGAACCGTCCATCGCGCAGCAGCACACGCCGCCCACCGGAACGCCCCACCCAGTAGACGATGGTGTCGCCGATGATCGCGGCGAGCGTGGCGACGGCAACGATCGCCAAGACCGAGATGCTGCCGTCCGCGGCCAGCGCCCCGGCGACGAACAGGGCTGAGTCCCCAGGCGCAGGGACCCCGAGCGAGTCGGCGAGAACCAGCAGGAAGAGCGTGGCAAGACCGGCGTCAGATGACATGGCGAACCCGGAACTGAGTGGGTCATCATAAGCGACCGTCTCATCACGGGCGCGGCGCCGAAGCGCGAGGACGGCCTCGCCGGTTCAGCCGATGGCGCGGATCGCCGGTGCGCTCGAGACCGCGAACGTCCGCGGCACGTCGATCACCTCCCCGGCCGGAACCGGGCGGCTGAAGTGGTAGCCCTGCACGAGGTGGCACCCGAAACGCTGGAGCGCCTCGGCCTGTTCCCTCTCCTCGACGCCCTCGGCGACCACCCGCAGCTGCAGGCTCGCGGCCATGTTCACGATGGCGCGGACCAGCAGGACCCCATCGGGATCATCGAGCGCGTCGATGAACGCCTTGTCGATCTTGAGAACGTCCACCGGGAACCGCTGGAGGTAGCTCAGCGATGAGTAGCCGGTCCCGAAATCGTCGAGTGCGAAGCGGACACCGAGCGCCCGCACCTCCTCCATCTGGGCGATGCTCGCCTCGATGTCGTCGATGAGGGATGACTCCGTGACCTCGAGGAGCAGCCGGTCGGGATCCAGACGCGACTCCGCGAGGGCGAGGCGGACCTGCCGCAGGAGGGCGTGCGTCGTGAGCTGGGACGCGGCGACGTTGACCGAGACGTAGCGCTCGTCGCCCCACAGCACCTGCCACTGCGCCATCTGACGAGCGGCGGTTCGCAGGACCCAGCCGCCGAGGTCGACGATCAGCGCGCTCTGCTCGGCGATCGGGATGACCTCCGCCGGCGACAGCGGACCGCGGGTCGGGTGCGTCCAGCGCAGGAGCGCCTCGTAGCCCTCGACCTGACCCGTCCGGAGCGACACGATCGGCTGATACGCCAGGTGCAGCTGGTCGGACTCCAGGGCTGCACGGAGATCGGCGGCGAGCTGCAGGCGGTCCCGCGCACGCTGGTGCATGTCGCTGACGAAGGTCTCGATGCTGTTGCCCGCGACGCGCTTGGCGTGGTACATCGCGAGCTCGGCGTTGCGCATCGTCGAGGCGTGCCGGTCGTCGTCGTGCTCGTCGACGCCGGCGATGCCGATCGAGCAGCTGATCACGTGCGGCGTGCCTTCGACCTCGACCGGTTCGGCGAGGGCGGAGAGCGCGCGGTGGGCGACCACGACCGGGTCTTCGCCGCGCGGGACGAGGACGCCGAAGGCGTTGCCCCCCACGCGCGCGAGCAGCTGCTTGCCGCGGATCGAGGCCTCCAGGCGTGTGGCGACCGCTCTGAGGACCGCGTCTCCCGTGCTGCGCCCGAAGGAGTCGTTGATGGCTTTGAAGTCGTCGAGATCGAGCAGGACGAGCGTCCGGGACAGCCCCTCGAGTTCCGGAGAGGCGTTGTGGACGGCGCGGTCGAGCGCGGCGCGGTTGGGCAGCCCGGTGAGGTCGTCGTGCGTCTTGAGATGCTGGACCTCGAGCCGTCGGTGCGCGAGGTTGAAGCGCAGGAGCAGCGCGCCGACCAGCAGCAGCGTGAACATGAGGATCGCGACGGTGGACAACCGCACCGCGCTCGCGCGACGGTCGGCGGTCCGCTGGGCGCGGATGAGCGCCGACGACGCCTCTTGCACCAGCGCGGCGTGCGAGGCCCTGACGGGACCGTCGACGAGCAGGCGCGCACGGCGATCCCGTCCGGACGCCGCGGCGATGAGCGCAGCGATGCTGGCCTCCCCGTAGCGGTCGAGCGTGGGCCGTGACACGACGCCGGCCGCTTCCACCCGTCGCACGATGACCCCCCAGGCCCGGGCCTCGGAGGCCATCCCCGGGTCATCAGACTGCATCGATCGCAGCAGCAGGCCGTCGAGTTGCTTCACCGCGGGAACGATCGCGGCGACCGCGGCGTTGTGCCGGTCGGCCTTCCGCGCGGACTGGCTGAACATCGTGAGGGTCACGGCGACCGCGCCCACGAGGAGGGCCGTGGCGGAGATCGTCAGCGGGACCGACCAGTCGCGGACGCCTGCGCGGACCATCAGGGCGGCCCGCAGGACGACGACCGCGGTGATGATCCCGAGTGAGGCTGCGACCGCGGTGGTGGGAGCCTCCTCGCCGCGCACGTAGAACCAGGCGAGCACGGAGAGCGGGAGGGTGACGGCCCCGACGAGCATCCACACCCGGGCCGAGAGCGGTATGCCCGACGGGCGCCCTCCCCGCTTGAAGACGGTCAGCAGCTGCGGGTGCACGGCCACGAACAGGCCGAGGACATACCCGGGCACGAACAGCGGGAAGGCCACGTTCGGGTCGCCCAGGACCTGAGGTGCGAGCCCGCAGGCGACGTTGCCCGCCACCGCCAGTGCCAGGAGGATCGCCGGGAGGCGCCAGACGCCGCCGCTCATGACGTACAAGGCACCGGCCTGCATCACCGCGAGGACGAGGACGACCGCGATGACCGCCGCCACCGTGGCCTCCCGATTGCCGGCGGCCGGTTCGATGACCAGCATCCACAGCGGGACCGCCAGCGCCGCCATGAGGATGACGCCGTCGAGCCACGTCTCGATCCGCGGGCGCCCGCGCATGTACGTGACCCAGACGATTACGACGACGACCAGCAGCATGCCGATGGCGGTCAGCGTCTGCGGGCCGAGCGCCGGCGCGACCGGGAACGGCTCTGCGCCGAAGACCCGCCACACGTCGCTGGCGAACCAGGCCGCGTTGCAGAGCATGAAGAGGACCCACAGCGACTTGGCGGAGGTCGAGGCCTGCGTGTGGAACAGGACCCACAGGCTGACGCAGCAGGACGCCACCGCCCACAGCAGCCCCGTGATCGCCAGGCCAACGGTCCAGGCGCCGACGAGGGTCAGCACGACCCCCGCCACGGCGAGACGACCCGACAGAGTGGACATGCCGGGCGCATCGGCAGGTCGGCGCCGGCGCCTGCACCCGCCGGTCAGATACTCAGCGTTCGTTTAGGACAGGGTGGTCAGTTCCCGCCGATCTTGCTCCCCTTGACGTTCACGTCGCCGGTGGCCTTCACGGCGATCGTGCCGCTCCCGTCGAGCGTGATGTCCTTGCCCTTGATGACGATCGTGCCGTCCTTCTTCATCTGGATGGCTGCGCTCCCGGTCACCAGATCGACCTTGTCCGACCCGTTCACCGTCACGCCGTCGTCGCCGATGCGCACGTTGCCCTCGGACGACGTCAGGGCGATCTCGCCGTCTTCGCCGACCGTGACGCGCGCGTCCCCGTCGGTGCTCGTCAGCGAGGAGCGGCTCAAGGTGAACCCGCGCCAGTTGCGGTCGCAGCGGAAACGGTCGTTCTGCGTGTCGACGACCTCCAGCGCGCCGGTGCGCTTGGCGTAACAGAAGTGGACGTCGCCGTCGCGGGCCGGGACGGCCGCGAATGCGACACCGCTGAGGGCGACGACGAGGGCCAGGAAGGCGACGGCGAGGGCGGGAGACGGACGGTGAAGGCGCATGCCCCCTTGTACCGCATGCGTCTGGGCCTCACGTCATCTCGAAGAGCACCCGGTCGTCGTGCAGCGCCTCGGCGAGCTTCGCGCGGATTCGCGTGTGCAGCTGGCTGACCCGGCTCTCGGTGACGCCGAGCACGGCGCCGGTCTCCGCGAGGGTCATGTGGTGGGTGTGCAGCATGACCATGATGGACCGGTCGCGCTCGGAGAGCTCGTCGATGGCCCGCGCCAGACGCTCCTGCGCGGCGCCGTCCATGACGGCCTGCTCGGGGTCCAACGAGCGGTCGGTCTCGGCCAGCGTGTCGAGGCGCTCGATCTCGGCGTCGTCGGCGTCCATGATCGTCGCGTTGAGCGACCCGACGCTGGATGTCGCAACTTCGTGCTGGCGGACGCGGAACTCGTCGAGCGTGATGCCCAGCTCAGTCGCAAGCTCGGCCTCATCCGGCTCGCGGCCGTGCTCCCGAACGAACCGCGAGCTCACGTTCACCGCTTCGCGCTCGTGGCGCCGGACGGCGCGCGGCACGAAGTCGTCCCGGCGCAGCTCGTCGAGGATCGCGCCCTGGACCCGGGTCCAGATGTAGGCCTCGAGCGTGGAGCCGACCTCCGGGTCGTAGCGGTCGACGCACCGGATCAGCGCCTCGAGTCCGGCGGAGGTGAGGTCGTCGGCGTCGACCTGTGCCGGCAGCGTTCGGAGCTTCTTGCCCACGAGGTATTTCACCAGCGGTGCGTACGTGAAGACCAGTCGGTCACGCACACGCGGATCACCGCTCCTGCGGTACTCGAGGATGAGCCGCCGGTCCTCGTGCGCGCGGTCGGCGCGTCGAGGCGTCACGGTCGAGCTGTACACGGGTGCGGTCATTCGCACGCTCCCCTCCGGTTCGTCATCGCTCAGTCTCCCGAACCCTTCCCGTTCATGCGCCGATTCGCACATGGAGCACGGGGCGAGCCGTGCCGCCGGGTACCGTCCCGCGTTATGTCCCCCGCACCGCCCGGTATCGAGGTCGTCGACCTCCAGCGCACGTTCAAGTCCCTCCGCGCCGTCGACGGGATCTCGTTCGCGATCGAGCCCGGCGAGATCTTCGGGTTCCTCGGACCCAACGGCGCGGGCACGTCCACGACGGTCCTGATGCTCACGACGCTGTTGCCGCCGACCGGCGGGCGCGCCACCGTCGCCGGGTTCGACGTGGCCAGCCAGGGGCCGGACGTGCGCCGGCACATCGGCGCCGCCCTGCAGGAGGCGGCCCTCGATCCGCTGCTGACCGGCCGCGAGCATCTGCGTCTGCAGGCCTCGCTGCAGGGCCTGGGCAAGCCCGCTCGCGACGCCCGCACGGCAGAACTGCTCGAACGGGTCGGACTCACCGACGCGGCCGACCGGCGCGTCGGCGGCTACAGCGGCGGGATGAAGCGGCGCCTCGACCTCGCGCTGGCGCTCGTGCACGAGCCGACGATCCTGGTCCTCGACGAGCCAACCACGGGGCTGGACCCGCAGTCGCGCGCGGACCTGTGGGAGGAGGTCAGCCGCCTCGCCCGGGAACAGGGCGTCACGGTGTTCCTCACGACGCAGTACCTCGAGGAGGCCGACCAGCTCGCCGACCGCATCGCGATCATCTCCAAGGGCCGGATCGTGGCCGAGGGCACGCCCGACGCGCTGAAGGACGAGATCGGCCGCCCGTCGCTGGAGGTCGTGCCCGCCGTGGCGGCCGACCGCGATCGGCTCGCCGTGGTGCTGGGCGAGTTCGGCGCCCCCACCGCGGGCCCGCCCGGCGCGGCCGCAGTGCGGCTGGAGGCCGGCGCGGACGGCCTCGCGCAGGTCGTGCGGCGCCTGGACGCCGAGGGCATCGCCCTGCAGACGTTCGACCTGCATGCCCCCACGCTCGACGACGTGTACCTCGCCAAGACCGGGGAGCGCCTCACCGAGGCGGCGGACGACGGCGCGCCCGTTGCAGGAGCGACCGGATGATCGGCGACCTCGGGCGGCGGGCGCTCCTGCGGACCCTGCGCCAGCCGGCGAACGTCGTCCCGGTGATCTTCTTCCCGATGATCCTCGTGGCGATCAACTCCGCCGGCCTCGATGCGGCGTCCGAGCTTCCCGGGTTCCCCGCGGACTCCTACCTGGACTTCGTGATCGCCGTGCCGTTCATCCAGGGCGGGCTGTTCGCGATGCTCAACGCGGGGACGGATCTCGCGACGGACATCGAAAGCGGGTTCATGCGGCGCCTCGCGCTCACGCCTGTGGGCGGGACGGCGCTGCTCCTGGGACAGGTCGCCGGGGTCGTCGCCCTGTCGTTCCTCGCCGCGGTCGCGTACCTCGCGATCGGCTTCATCGCGGGGGGTCACGGTGGCGTCCGGTCCGGCGGGCGTGGTCGCGCTGCTCGTCCTCGCCGTCGGGATCGGGCTGATGTTCGGGTCGATCGGCGCGTTCGTCGGGCTGCGCAGCGGCTCGCCGCAGACCGTGCAGGGGTTCTTCCCGCTGTTCTTCGTCCTGCTGTTCCTCTCCAGCGCGAACCTGCCGCGCGACCTCATCGAGCAGGACTGGTTCGCGACGGTGGCCGGCCTGAACCCCGTGAGCTACCTCATCGAGGGGCTGCGGTCCCTGGTCATCACCGGATGGGACCCCGCGGCCCTGTGGCCGGCGGTGGCGATCCTCGTGGTCGGCACGCTCATCGGTGGCGTCGCCGCGGCGCGCGCGATGCGCACGAACCTGGTGCGGACGTGAGCGAGTTCTTCTCCACCGCGCGGGCCGTCGCCTGGCGCAGCCTGCACATCACGTTCACCAACCCGGCGCTCCTGGCGCCCGCGCTGATCTTCCCGCTGATGTTCTACGTCGCGTTCGCAGGGGGCCTGTCGAGCGTCGGCAGCCTGCCGGGCTTCGACTATCCGGCGGGCTACGACACGTTCCAGTTCGGCTTCGTCCTGCTGCAGGCCAGCGCGTTCGGCGGCGTGTTCAGCGGCTTCGGCATCGCCGCGGACTTCGAGCGCGGGTTCGCGCGCCGCTACATGCTCGCGGCGCCCCGGCGTGAGGCGATCATCGTCGGCTACCTCCTCGGCGGCCTGTCGCGCGCGGCGATCACCACGAGCCTCCTGACCGTCGTCGCGCTGGCGACCGGCATGCGGCCCCAGAGCTCGCCCGCCGAGATCGCCGCGCTCATCGTCCTCGTCGCCTTCGTGTGCTCGGCCGCGATGCTCTTCGCCTGCGGGGTCGCCATGCGCCTGAAGACCGTGCAGGCCGGGCCGGCGATGCAGATGCCGGTGTTCCTCGTCCTGTTCCTCGCGCCGGTGTTCGTCCCGCTCGACCTCGTGGCCGGCTGGGTCCACGGCGTCGCGACGGTCAACCCCGTCACCGCGCTCATGAACGGCGTGCGCGACCTGCTCGCGGGCACCGGGTTCGATGCCGTCCTCGTCTTCGGGACCGCGATCGCGCTGGCGGGCGGCTTCGCCCTGTGGGCCCTGCGCGGGCTGCGGTCGGCCGAGCGCACGGGCTCGTAGACGTGTCTGTACTACCGTCGGCGCCGGCGCCATGACCCTGCTCGACCACCTGCCCGCCGACCCGACCGCCGACACGCTCTACGACGCGTTCACGGCGTGGTCGCAGGAGCAGGGACTGGAGCTGTACCCGCACCAGGACGAGGCGGCCATCGAGCTGTTCACCGGGAACAACCTCGTCCTGGCGACGCCCACCGGATCGGGCAAGTCGCTGGTGGCGATCGCCGCGCACTTCGCCGCCATGTCCGACGGGCGCCGCACCTACTACACCGCCCCGATCAAGGCGCTCGTCTCGGAGAAGTACTTCGCCCTGTGCCAGACGTTCGGCGCCGAAAACGTCGGGATGTCGACGGGCGACGCCTCGGTCAACGCGGACGCGCCGATCGTCTGCTGCACCGCGGAGGTCCTGGCGAACATCGCGCTGCGCGAGGGCCGCGGCGCGGACGTCGGTCAGGTCGTCATGGACGAGTTCCACTTCTACGCCGAGCCGCAGCGGGGCTGGGCGTGGCAGGTGCCGCTGCTCTGCCTCCCGCAGGCGCAGTTCGTCCTCATGTCGGCCACCTTGGGCGACGTCACGGCGCTGAGCGCGGACCTCACGCGGCGGACCGCCCGGGAGACCGCGGTCATCGACGACGCCGAGCGCCCGGTGCCCCTGACCTACACGTGGTCGGTCGAGCCGCTGCACGAGCTGCTCGAGGAGCTGACGCGCACCGACCAGGCGCCGATCTACGTCGTGCACTTCACGCAGGTGTCCGCGATGGAACGGGCGCAGTCGCTGCTGTCGGCCAAGCTCTGCACCCGCGACGAGCGCGACGAGATCGCCGACGCCATCGGGGCGTTCCGCTTCACCGCCGGGTTCGGCAAGACGCTCTCCAAGCTCGTGCGCGCCGGCATCGGCGTGCACCACGCCGGCATGCTGCCGCGCTACCGGCGGCTCATCGAGCAGCTCGCGCAGACCGGGCTGCTGAAGGTCATCTGCGGGACCGACACGCTCGGGGTCGGCATCAACGTCCCGATCCGCACCGTCGTCTTCACCGGGCTGGCCAAGTACGACGGCACGAAGCACCGCCTGCTGAAGGCCCGCGAGTTCCACCAGATCGCCGGTCGCGCCGGCCGCGCCGGATTCGACACGGCGGGCTTCGTGATCGTGCAGGCGCCCGAGCACGTCATCGAGAACCAGCGGGCGATCCAGAAGGCCGGCGACGACCCGAAGAAGCGCCGGAAGGTGCAGCGCAAGAAGCCGCAGGAGGGCGCCGTCAGCTGGAACGAGGAGACCTTCGAGCGCCTGCGCAACGCGACCCCCGAGGCGCTCGTCTCCCGCATGAAGGTCGACCACGCGATGATCCTCAACGTCGTCAATCAGCCCGCGGACCCGATCGTCGCCATGCGCGCGCTCATGGAGGACAACCACGAGGACGATCGTGGCCGCGCGCGCCTGACCCAGCAGGCCGAGACGCTGGGCAACGAGCTGCTCGAGGCCAAGGTGCTCGAGTGGCTTCCCGCGCCCGACGAGCACGGCCGGACCCTGCAGCTCGCGCCTGCCCTGCAGGAGGACTTCGCGCTGAACCAGCCGCTGGCGTCCTTCGCGCTCGTCGCGTTCGAGCTGCTGAACCCCGAGTACGAGCACTACACGCTCGACGTCCTCTCCGTGGTCGAGGCCATCCTCGACGACCCGTTCCCGGTCCTGCGCGCACAGGCCCACAAGGAGCGTGGTGAGGCGGTGGCAGAGATGAAGGCCGAGGGCATTGAGTACGACGAGCGGATGGAGCTGCTCGAGCAGGTCACGCATCCCCGGCCGCTGGCCGAGCCGCTCGAGGAGGCGCTGCGGGTCTACCGCGAGACCCACCCGTGGGTCAGAGACTCGGACCTGTCGCCGAAGTCGGTGGTCCGCGACATGTACGAGCACGGCCGCACGTTCACGGAGTTCGTGTCGTTCTACGGGCTCGCGCGGTCCGAGGGCCTGGTGCTGCGCTATCTCAGCGACGCCTACAGGGCGCTGCGCCAGACCGTGCCCGAGCAGGTGAAGACCGAGGAGCTCGACGAGATCATCGAGTGGCTCGGAGAGACGGTCCGCCAGACCGATTCCAGCCTGCTCGACGAGTGGGAGGCGCTCACCGACCCCGAGTCCGTCGCGCGGGCCGCCGAAGCGGCCGCCGCCGGCGAGCCACCGGCGCCCCAGCGCCCGATCACCCGCAACGCCCGAGCGTTCCGCGTCATGGTGCGCAACGCCATGTTCCAGAAGGTGCAGCTGGCAGCGCGCGATCGATTCGCCGACCTCGCGCAGCTCGAGGCCGCAGCCGCCGCGCTCACCGAACCACCGGGCCGGGTGACGATGACCGCCGCCACGTGGGAGGAGGCACTCGGCGCCTACTGGGACGAGTACGAGGAGATGGACGCGGGGCCGGAGGCACGCTCGCCGGACCTGCTGCTCATCGACACCGATCCGCCTGGTGACGGACCGCGGCGCTGGGAGGTCCGCCAGATCGTCCGCGACCCCGACGGCAATCACGACTGGGCGATCGTCGCAACCGTGGATCTCGAGGGGTCCGACGCAGCCGGCGAACCCGTGGTCCGGACCACGTCGTTCGGACCGCCGGACTGACACCCGGGGCTCAGTCGGTCGGCGCGAACTCTCGCAGCAGCACCACCCAGTCCTGGAGGTGGCGGGACTCCAGGAACTGTTCACGGACGCGTTCGCAGGCCGCGGCGCCGAGCCTCGACCGGAAGCCACCGTCGTAGATCAGCAGCGACAGCTTTCGCCCGAACGTCTCGAGGTCGTCGGGGTCGTCCACCAGCACGCCGCTCAGGCCGTCGACGATCTGGTCCTGGATGCCGCCCACCCGCGTGGCCAGCACCGCCCGGGACTTCCACATCGCCTCGGCGACGGTGAGCCCGAACCCCTCCGCGCGGGACTTCTGCACGATGATGTCGGCCCGGCGCTGGAGCGCGTTGACGATCGCCGCGTTCTCCTCCGGATCTTCCATGGGGAGCGTCGCGAGATGCACGCGGCTGCGCGCGTCGGCCGGCAGGCCGTGCCAGAGCTCGGTCACCTCACGCAGGACCCGGGCGCCCTCCGGGTCGTCGGTGACCGCCGCGACGTCCGGGCCGGCCAGGATGAGATGGGCGTCACCCAGGTCAGGCAGGGCGCGTGCGAAGCCCGAGACGACGCCGGCGGGGTCCTTCAGGTCGTCCCATCGTGAGACCTGCGCGACCAGCGGTGCGTCGGGCGGCACAGGGGCCTCCTCGGTCACCTGGGCGCGGCGCTCGACGCGACCTGGCGAGCGGTCCCGGCGCAGGAACACCGAGTCGGCAGGATCCCCGTCGCCGAGCAGCCCGGTGGACTGCAGGATCGCCGTGACGGTCGCGGGCTCCATCGGCTGGTTCTTCGGCGACAGCGCGTCAATCGACGGCGCGATGACGCGGCAGCGGGTGGGGTCAAGGGCGGGCCAGATGAACTGCGGGCGGGAGAACACGCAGGCGTGCGCGTGCTGCACGTACGGGACGAGGAACTCACGCGCCTCGGCCACGTGCTCGTTGGAGACGTCCGCGCCGATGTGCAGGCGCCAGATGACCGCCGCGCCCCGGGCCTTGAGCTCCGATGTCAGGCCCGCGGTCTGAGGATCGTGCAGGAGGACCACGTCCCCGGGGCGGACACGCTCGACGAGGCCGGCGACGTTCTCGGCGCTCACGCTCTCGTACAGCGCGCGCTCGGACTCCCCGAGCGGGCCGCCGTCGCCGGGAAAGCCGTGGAGGCGGTGGTGCAGGCGCTTCGTCACGACGAAGAACTCGGCCGGCCCGTCGATGGTCACCCAGCGCGCGTCGACGCCGCTCCCGCGGGCGTACCCGAGCAGCGATCCGAGCATCTCGGCGACACCGCCACCGCGCGCGGTGGAGTTCACGCACCACAGCACCCGTTCGTGCAGCACGAGGCGCGCGAGCGCGGCGGCGTCGAGGAGGTCGGCGTACTGCGCCGCCGAGAGGAACGACTCGAACCGCTCGACGGCGAGCGGCGGCACCGCGAGGTCGTCCAGAACCGTGACGCTCATGCGGGGAACCTACGCCCGCGCGAGCGTCCGGGGCACCGCATCCGTCACGGGAATGCGGCGGTAGTTCACCGTAACGTCGCCTCCTGTTCTGGCACGCCAAGCCCCAGTTCTGCTCAAGAGCGCCGCGTTTCGGGCGATCTACGGGCTGTCCCTGATCGAGGAGTCGTCTTCCCCATGTCCGTCCTTCGTCGCACCCGTGTCGGTGTGCGCCTCACCATTGCCTTCGCCCTCTTGCTGGGAGCCATCGCCACGACCGTGTTCGTCGGCGTCACGACCCTCGGCCAGCTCAACGCGGCATCGGACGACACCGACGCGGGGCGCAACGTCGCCGCCCTCGCCATTCTCGAGGACCTCGGCATGAACAGCGCGGGCGGCGCCCACGAGTTCGTCCGCCACCTGTACGTGTTCGACGGCGACCTCAAGGTCCAGGACGAGGTCGCAGCGACCATTGAGGGTCAGCACGAGGTGTCCGCCGAAGCGATTGACCGGCTCGGCCCACTCATGACCTCTTCTGCCGCGCGTGCGACGCTTGCGGACGTCAAGGAGGCCAACGAACGCGTCATGACGCTCACGGATGAGGGCATCGCGCTCTCTCGTGATGAGACGCTGAAGGCCGCCGAGGAGCGCGATGGCTCGCGCAATCTGTACGTGGAGCAGCTCGTTCCCGCCCTGGAGGAGCTCACTGCCGCGGAGACCGCGCTCGTCGACCGGGTCCGCACCGACACGACGGCGGCGCTGCGGGCCTCGGCCGACCAGGCTCGGGACGGCCGCAACATCCTGCTGGCGATCGGCATCGCCGCACTGCTGCTGACGATCGCGCTCGCGTTCTTCATCACCCGCTCGATCACCAAGCCGATGCAGCGCTTCGTCCACCAGCTGCGCTCGGTCCAGGAGCACGACCTCACCGAGCTCGGCCGCGGCCTGCAGGCCATGGCCGACGGCGACCTCACCGTCAAGGTGGCGGCGCGGGCCGAGCGCGTCGGGGACACCGCGCCGGACGAGGTCGGCACGGCCGCGCGGGTCGTCGATTCCGTCATCGACCAGTCGAACGGCTCGATCACCGCCTACGAGCAGACGCGCGAGAACCTCGGCGAGATCCTCGCAGGCGTCACGCGGTCGGCGCAGCACGTCAGCCGCGCGTCGGGCGAGATGGCCAGCACGTCCCAGCAGTCGGGGTCGGCGATCAACGAGGTCGCCAACGCCATGACGGAGGTCGCGCAGGGCGCCGAGCGCCAGGTGTCCGCCGTCGCGACGACGCGGGACAGCATGGAGCAGATCGCCGAGAACGCCGAGCGCAGCGCGCTGCAGGCCCGTGAGACGGCCGAGGCCGCCGCCGGTGCCCGCTCAGTCGCTCGCGATGGCGTCGGCGCTGCCGGCGCGGCCACCGAGGCGATGGAGCAGGTGCGCAGCGCGACCGAGGCGGCCACCGTCGCCATGCGTGAGCTCGCCTCCAAGTCCGAGCGCATCGGGAACATCGTCGATGCCATCACGGCCATCGCCGAGCAGACGAATCTCCTGGCGCTCAACGCCGCCCCCGAGGCCGCTGGCGCCGGCGCGCAGGGCCGGGGGTTCGCGGTCGGCGCCGACGTGGTCCGCATGCGGGCCGAGGAGTCCCCGGGCTCGGCGACCGAGATCGCCGCCCTGCTGGACGACATCTCCAAGGGCACCCAGGGCGCCGTGTCGCTCGGCGAGGACGGCGCCCGCCGGACCGGCGACGGCGCCACGACCGTCGAGCAGGCGCGCGCCGCCTTCGAGCGCATCGACGAGGCGGTCGAGGGCATGACCTCCCGCGTCGAGGCCATCGCCGCCGACGTCGGGGAGTCCGCCGAGCTCATGCGCGGCCGGATCGCCCAGGACATGGCGGAGATGAGCGCGGTCGCCGAGCAGTCGTCGGCATCCGCCGAGGAGGTCTCCGCCTCGACGCAGGAGACCTCGGCCGCCACCCAGCAGGTCGCCGACTCGGCCCAGGAGCTCGCGGCCACGGCCGCCGAACTCGAGAAGCTCGTCCAGCGCTTCCGCGTCGAGGACGACCGCGCGGACCTCGGCATCGCCTCCTAGCCCTGCTGCGCGGCCTCCTCGTCGAGGCGGCCGCGCAGTCCTTCCGGCAGCCGGGCCGACGCCTGGGCCTCGTAGTCGAACCCCACGAGCCAGCCGTAGCCCTCGGCCGCGAGGCGCTCACCCACGTGCATGGTGAAGTCGATCCGGAAGGCCGATCGCTTGACCTCCCCCACCTGGCAGCCGATCGCGACCTCCTCGTCGAAGTGGACGGGTGACCGGTAGGAGATGTGGCATTCGGCGAAGATGAGGCCGAACGTGTCGGCTTCAGGATGCGACGGGTCGTGCTCGGGTGCGAGGACCCGCAGGTACGCGATGCGCGCGGTCTCGAAGTACCGCAGGAAGACGACGTTGTTGAGGTGGCGCATGGCGTCGAGGTCGCCGAAGCGCACGCGCTCGCGGTGGATGAACGGCATTGCGCCATCCTCGCATCACCGCGGCACCGGTAACCCCCGCCCGGTGCGGGAGTAGGATCGCACGAGAACGTGAGCACGGAGCACGACGCCATCCTGCAGGACCAGCGCTTCGGCCCCTATTTGGTCGAAGGCGTGCTTGGCCGTGGCGGCATGGGCGTCGTCTATCAGGGGCGGCACGTCCACCTCGACCGCCCCGCGGCGATCAAGGTGCTCGGCGACTGGTGGCGCGGCGACGAGGAGGCGCGCGAGCGGTTCCTGCGCGAGTCGCGCCTCGCGGCCCGGCTGCAGCACCCGAACATCGTCGCCATCTACGACGCCGGCGAGCTCGACGGGCGGCTCTACGTCGCCATGCAGCTCGTCCGCGGCGGCGACCTGCACACGCTGCTGGACAACGGCGCGCTCGCCCCCGCTCGCGCGCTGTCGATCATCGAGCAGCTCGCATCCGCGCTGGACACGGCGCACGACGCCGGCCTGGTGCATC
The DNA here is from genome assembly GCA_005788585.1 of Actinomycetota bacterium. Next base: position 14,555 of record SYBY01000014.1, read on the forward strand.
GGGACGTCAAGCCCGGCAACGTGCTGCTGGAGGGCGACCGCGCGGTGCTCTCAGACTTCGGGCTGATCAAGCCGCTGCACGCGCAGGGCCCGGAGATCACGCGGGTCGGCGAGTTCATGGGCACGGTGGAGTGGGCGGCGCCCGAGCAGATCGAGCCCGAGCGGTTCGGCCCGTTGAGCGCGCAGACCGACGTGTACGCGCTCGGGGCCCTGCTGTACGCGTGCCTGACCGGCGAGCTGCCCTACGACGCCGACAGCGTGTCGCGCATGCTCTTCGCCCACCTGCACGAGCCGCCTCCCCGCCTGGATCGCTGCGGCGGCGAGGTCTCCGAGGAGCTCCAGGCGGTCATCGACCGGGCCATGGCCAAGGTGCCCGGCGAGCGGTTCATGAGCTGCGGCGACCTGGCGGCCGCGGCGCGCGAGGCGCTCGAGGCCGACGGCCAGGTCATGCCCGTACCCGTCGGCCTGCCGCCGCGCCCGAGCGACCATGGCGACCGGCGGCCCAGCCAGCCCTCGTCGCCGCGCACACCGTCCGGTCTCGGCGGCGGGGACACCACCGCGCCGTCGCGGACCCGCCGCCCGCTGATCCTGGGAGCGGCACTCGCGCTCGTCGCCGCGCTCGCGATCGCCGCCGTGGTGGCGCTCGACGGCGACGACGGACGCGCGGCCTACGCGGCGACGTGGCAGGTCAGCCGCGACGACTTCAACGCCGAGATGGACACCGCGGTCGAACAGGCCCAGACCAGCGGGTCGCTGGCCCTCCAGCGCGACTTCGCGATCGACGTCCGCGATGCCGCACGGCAGCATGCCCAGCGGCTGCGGGCGGTCACGCCGCCCGACGACCTGGCCAACGAGCAGGCGGCGCTCATCGACGCGCTGGTGCTGCTCGCCGACGAGGCGTCCAACGCGCTGGCCGCCTCGCGCTACGGGTCCATCGAACCCGTCCGGCGGTTCTCCGAGCGCCTCCAGCAGGGGCAGGATCCGGCGGACAGGGCGATCGACCGCGCGACCGCGCAGATCGACGAAGCGCTCGCCTGACGCGACGCGTCAGGCAATCCGGTCGGCTCGCGCGCGCACCTCGCGCGCGGCGTCGAGCTGCGCGTCCGTCTGCTTGGCCTCCAGCTCGGATGCAGACACGCGCTTGGGACCCTTGCCCTCCGCCACGAGCGCGGCGTTGGTCTTCCCGCCGACCGCGTTGCGCAGCGTCGTCTTGAGGCGGTCGGTGCGCCGGTCCGCGTAGCGCGCCTCCGCGCGCGCCTGTTTCGCGGGCCGCCGCTCGCCGTAGAACTTGCGCGCCCACAGCGAGGTCGGCTTGGCCAGGCGGACCGCTCCGATGAGCGAGACGACCGGAACCAGGAGGCCGACCAGCCCGTGCGTGACGCGCTCCTTGGCGAAGCACACCAGGCTGAAGAAGAGCGTCGAGAGGGCCGTGAGGACGATCGCCCAGGCGCCCTGGTCGAAGTCGAACGGGTTGATGCCGAGGAGCAGGAGGCTCATGAGCGCCGCGGCGTAGAGCGCGGCGTCGATCGATGCGCGGCCCTGCTTGGCCCAGTACACGTCGCTGAGGTAGACCCAGAGGGCGAACTCGTCGATGGTCAGCCCCATCCCGATGCCGAACGCGACGGCGCACAGCTCGAACCACGGCGTCTCGTCGCGCAGGGTGAACGCGAGGGTCCCGGACGCCATCATCAGGCAGATGCCCCAGACCAGGTGATGGAGGTGGACGCCGCCGTCGGTCACCACGCTTCCCGGCCACCAGGTGGTGCTGCGGCCCAGACGGGCGCTGGTGCGGATGAAGAGGAACGACGCGAGGAAGGCGACGAGCAGGAGAAAGATGCCCTCGCGTCCGTGCTCTGCGATCTGGCCGTTCCAGAAGTCGGAGAACACGCTGGCGATGGTCATCATCATTCCCTCATCGGCGGGCGGGTGACGGGCCTGTAGCGTCGCACGCCGGGCGGTTCTCTGCTGCCGATGGTCGCATTAGGATGGACGGAGGAGCAGACCACCGGATCGACCCACCGGGAGCACCATGACCCCCTCCACCGACCGCCGCAGCGAGCGTCTCAAGGCCTCGCCTCGCATGTTCGAGAACGACGTGCTCGACAAGCTGTCCCGGGTTCACCCGGCCGTCCCCGTGGTGCTCTTCCTGCCCGCGATCGCGATCCTGTTCGTGCTCGGCTTCGACCGGCTGGGCGCCGTCACCCTCGCGTGGGTGGCCGCGGGCTACGTGTTCTGGACCCTCCTGGAGTACTGGCTGCACCGCGTGGTCTTCCACTGGGAGCCCGCGGACGGCCTCGGTGCACGACTGCACTGGATCATCCACGGCGTGCATCACGACCACCCGAACGATCCGATGCGCCTCGTGATGCCACCGTCGGTGAGCGTCCCGCTGGCACTGATGTTCTACGGCGCGTTCCTCACGGTCCTGGGCAGCGAGCGGGCCATGGCGTTCGGGGCCGGGTTCCTGGCCGGCTACCTCGTGTACGACATGACGCATTTCGCCCTGCACCACCGCGTGCCGACGTCGCGGCTCGGCAAGCGCCTGCGCGAGCACCACATGCGCCATCACTTCCAGGACCACACGCGGGGCTTCGGGGTGAGCAGCCCCGTCTGGGACCGTGTCTTCGGCACGTCGCCGCAGGGCAGCCGCCGGGAACGTCCGGCCACGCGCGAGGTCGCGCACTAAACCTCGGGCGCCCACGCGCCGACCACCGGGAGGTGAACATCGGCACGTCCCTCAGCGGCCTGTTCGCAGCGAAGACCCAGTTCGACGTCGCTGCGAACGACATCGCCAACGCGAACACCGCCGGGTACCGCCAGGCGCGGACCGAGCTCGCCGAGGGCAACCCCGGGGTCCAGGTCACCGGGATCTCGAAGCCCGGGGACGCCGCCGGAACGCCCGCCGACCCGGACGCGCCCTCGGATGTCTCCCTCGCCGAGGAGATGACCGACATGATCGTGGCACGCCACACCTACGGCGCCAACGCCCAGATGCTCCGCAGCACCATCGAGCTGCAGGGCGCGCTGTTCGACCGCCGCGTGTAGATACAGTGCGGCGCTCGTGCC
>SYBY01000135.1 GCA_005788585.1 Actinomycetota bacterium
CGCGCTGCAGGTCGGCGTCCGCGCGGTCGCCAACGGGCGGCCGTCGGGCGAGGCGGAGATCCCGCTCGACGCGCTGCGCGCCGGGGACTATCCCAAGCTCGTGATCTCCGGCGAGCACAGCGAGGCGTTCGAGACGATCGCGGACCGCATGGCGGAGGGAATGGGCGCAAGGCGCGCGCACCTGCCGGGCGCCGGCCACGGGGTGCCCGCGCTGGGAGCCCCCGTCAACGCCGTGCTGGAGGCCCTCTGGGTCGAGGGCGAGGGGGCTACGTCGGCTGCGCCGTCGGCCGGATGAGGATCTCGTTGACGTCGACATGCGGGGGCTGGGAGACCGCGTACATCACTGCGCGGGCGATGTCGTCGGCCTCCAGCGCGTTACTCGGCCGGTTGTCGAAGAACGGCGTGTCGACCATGCCGGGCTCGATCGACGTGACCCGCACGCCGCTGTCGTTGAGCTCCTGACGCGCGGACTCCGCCATCGCGGTGACGGCGTGCTTCGTCGAGCTGTAGAGCGAGCCCGGAAGCGCCCGGCGCCCCGCGACCGACGAGGTCAGCAGGAGGTGGCCCTTCGACGCCCGCAGCGCGTCGATCGTGGCACGGATCGTGTACGCCGGACCGAGCACGTTCGTGAGCACCATGGACTTCCAGTGCTCCGGCGTCTCGTTGGTGAAGCCGCGCGCGGCGCCGAAACCGGCGTTCGCGAACACGACGTCGATCTGCCCGAACGTGTCGAGCGTCTCCTGGGCGAGCGCCTCGACCTGCTCCCACTCGGTGACGTCGCACGCGACGGCCAGCGCGCGGTCCGAGCCACCCAGGTCCTCGGCGAGCGCCTGGAGCTTGTCCGTGCTCCGCGCGGAGAGCACCAGGCGGTATCCCGCCTCGGCGGCCATCCGCGCGGTCGCGGCGCCGATGCCCGTCGAGGCACCGGTGATGAGGAAGACGCGATCTTGGGACATGCGCTCATCCTAGGCTTGGTGGCTCGATGCTCTATGACAAGGCGCGCATCTTCGTGCAGGGCGGGGCCGGCGGGAACGGCTGCATGAGCTTCCGCCGCGAGGCTCACGTCCCCCGTGGCGGACCCGACGGCGGCGACGGCGGCCACGGCGGCGATGTCGTGCTGGTCTGCGACGACTCCAAACGCGACCTGCAGTCCTTCAAGCGCCGTGCGCACTACAAGGCCGACCGCGCCCGCCACGGCGAGGGCAATCTGCGCCATGGCGCCGACGGCGCGCGCCTCGAGGTTCCCGTCCCACCCGGAACGCAGATCCGGATGGACGACGGCACGCTGCACGACCTCACGATTCCCGGGCAGCGCGTCACGGTTGCGCGCGGCGGCAGCGGCGGGCGCGGCAACAAGCGCTTCGCCGGCTCGACCCGCCAGTCCCCGCGCTTTGCCGAGAACGGGCTCGACGGCGAGGAGCGGTGGATCGACCTCCAGCTCAAGCTGCTGGCCGATGTCGGGCTCGTCGGCCTGCCCAACGCGGGCAAGTCGTCGCTCATCGGCCGGATGACCCGCGCCGCCCCCAAGGTCGCCGACTACCCGTTCACGACCCTGGAGCCGGTGCTCGGCACGCTCGACGGGGAGAACCGCCAGCTCGTGATCGCCGACCTCCCCGGGCTCATCGAGGGCGCGTCCGAGGGCGCGGGCCTCGGCCACGACTTCCTCGCGCACGTCGAGCGGACCGCGCTGCTCGTGCACGTGCTCGACCTCGCGCCGCTCGACGGCAGCGACCCGGTCGCCAACCACGCGACCATCGAAGCGGAGCTGCGGGCGCACGACGAGCGGCTCGCCGCGCTGCCGCGGATCCTGGCGCTGAGCAAGGCCGACCTCGTCTCCGAGGAGCGCGCCGCCGAGGAGGCGGCCGCCTGGCGCGAGCGGCTGGGGGAGGACGTGCCGGTCATCGTGACCTCGAGCGCCACGCGCCTGGGGCTGGACGAGCTGGCCGTCGAGCTCCTGCGCCGGGTGCCGGTCCGCGAGCGGGTCGACGTGACGTCGCTGGAGCAGCACGGGGACGGCGAGGCGCTGGCCGAGCACATGGTCTTCCGCCCGGCGGAGGACAAGGGGTACAAGGTCGAGCAGGTCGACGACGGGGTCTTCCGCGTCAGCGGGCCCCCGGTCGAGCGGCTCCTGGCCCGGCACGACCTCGAGAACGACGAGGCGCTCGCCCACATCGAGCACCGCCTGAACCGCATGGGCGTCATCCGCGCGCTGGAGGCCGCGGGGTTCGAGCCCGGGGATGACGTCGAGATCGCCGGCATGGTCTTCGAGCTGCACCCGGGATGATGTGCGGGCCGTGACGGTCCGTCGATCCCCCTCGCACCTGCGCGCCGAGCACAGCCCGGAGGCGATCGCCCGGCGGCTGGCCGAACCGCGCAAGGTCAGCTATCTCCGCGACTTCATCTACGGCGCGATCGACGGGACGGTGACGACGTTCGCCGTCGTCGCGGGTGCCACGGGGGCGAAGCTCGGCGCGACCGTCGTCGTGATCATGGGGCTCGCGAACCTGCTCGCCGACGGCCTGAGCATGGCGGTCAGCAACTACCTGGGGACGCGCGCCGAGCAGGACCAGCGGGCGCGGGCCCGGCGCCGCGAGCAGCGTCACGTCCGGCTGGTGCCCGAGGGCGAGCGCGAGGAGATCCGCCAGTTGTTCGCCGCCAAGGGGTTCTCCGGCGACGATCTCGAGCGGATCGTCGAGGTCATCACCGCCGACGAGGACCGCTGGCTCGACACGATGATGGTCGAGGAGCTCGGCTACGGCCCGGACCCGACGGTGCCCTGGCGCGCGGCGACCGCGACGTTCGCCGCGTTCATCGTCGTCGGCCTGCTCCCGCTCCTGCCGTTCCTGCTCGACGCGGTCGACGGCGACCTCGTGCCGGAGCCCTTCGCGTGGAGTGCGGTGCTGACCGGAACGGCGTTCTTCGCGGTCGGCAGCGCGAAGGCCCGGGTCGTCGGCAGTCGCTGGTGGAGGTCGGGACTGGAGACGTTGCTCGTGGGCGGCGCGGCGGCGGCCGTCGCGTACCTCGTCGGCCTCCTCCTCGAACGCGTCGTCTAGTCGGACGCCGCAACGGCGGACGCGTCGCGGGTCAGCTGCTCCTGCACCCAGGCGGCGACGCCGATGACCGCGATCGCCACGCCCACTCCGGTGATGGCCCCCCACCCGCCCGCGGCGTACGCCAGCGCGGCGGTCGCGGATCCGACGGCTCCCGCGAGGAAGTTCCCGGTCATGTACGCGGTCGTGACGCGGCTGCGCGCGTCGGGGTAGGCGGTGAACAGCCGGTTCTGGTTGAGGATGTGCTGGCCCTGGATGCCGAGGTCGAAGAGGACCAGGCCGGCGAGCAGCGCGACGAGCGACTCGGTGGCGAACGCCATCAGCCCCCAGCCCAGGAGGGTCGCGACCAGGAAGGCGCCGGTCGCCGGATGGGTCCAGCCGCGGTCTCCGAGCCGGCCCGCCGCCTGGGCGCTCAGCGCACCGGCGAGCCCGAACAGGCCGACGAGCCCGATCGTCGCCTCGTTGAACTCGTACGGGGCGTCGGACAGCACGAAGGTGATCGAGGTCCACACGAGGCTGAAGCCGCCCATCCCGGTCGCGCCGTAGATCATGCGCCGACGGAGCAGGGGGCTGACGCGCACGAGCGCGGCCACGGAGCGCAGCAACGACCGGTAGGACAGGTCTCCGCGGACGGGCAGGCTCTCCGGCAGCGCCCGCCACAGCGTGAGGGCCAGCACGAGGATCACCGCGGAGGCGAGCGCGTAGACCAGCCGCCAGCCGCCGAGTTCGGCGATCAGGCCGCTGACGGTCCGGGCGACGAGGATCCCGATGAGCAGGCCGCTCATCACGATGCCGACCACCTTGCCGCGCTCGTGCTCGGGCGCCAGGGTCGCCGAGAGCGGGATGAGGATCTGGGCGACCACGGAGGTGACGCCGACGATGGCCAGCGCGCCGGCGAGCACGGCGATCGACGGCGCCGCGGCGGTGACGGCGAGCGCCACCGCGGTGGCGAGGAGCAACCGGACGATGAGCGTCCGGCGCTCGAGCAGGTCGCCGAGCGGGACGAGGAACACCAGTCCCGCCGCGTAGCCGAGCTGGCTGGCGGTGACGATGAAGCCCGCGGTGCTCGGCGCGACGCCGAACGTCTCGGCGATCACGTCGAGCAGCGGCTGGCCGTAGTAGTTGCTGGCGACGGCGGCGCCGCACCCGAACGCCATGACCAGGACGATC
>SYBY01000136.1 GCA_005788585.1 Actinomycetota bacterium
CGACGGCGCCGGCGGTCACGACGGCGGCGGCGGCGATGCCGGCGGCGGTCTTCGACGCGAGGGCCCCGAAGCCCGCGCTCATCGCGCCGGTCGACGTGACGGCGGCGGTGCCCATGGCGGCGGTGCCGGCTGCGGCGCCCGCGCCGGTGGTCAGACCGAGGTGGGCGAGGATGGTCTTCTTGAACGCCAGGAACGGCGCGATCGGGAGGATCGCGGCCATCGCCTTGTTGTTCGTGTTCAGCGCCTTGCGGAAGCCGGCACAGCGATCGCACGAGCGCAGGTGGCGACGGACCGGCGGCGACATGCGCTTGATGCCTTCGGCGACCTCGCCGAGCTCCTCGCGGACCTCCTCGCAGGTCAGGCGGCGGGCCTCGGCGGCCTCGGCCAGGGAGACGCGTGCCCGGACGAGCAGCGACTTCACGGACGGGACCGTGGTCTCCATCGCCTCGGCGATCTGCTCGTAGGAGAGGGCGTCGATCTCGCGCAGCAGCAGCGCGGTGCGCTGCGTCTCGGGCAGTTCGCCGACGTCCTCCATCAGGTGACGGAAGTCCTCGCGCTTGTGCACCCGGTCGGCGGTGCTGATGCCGCCGTCGGCGAAGTGGATGTCCATCGAGTCGACCCCGATGGGCTGCTGCTTGCGCAGATGGTTCAGCGAGCGGTTGCGCGCGATCCGGTAGAGCCACGGCCGCACGTTGATGGGCCGCTCGTCGGCGAGCATCGCGTTGTAGGCGGCCGCGAAGACCTCCTGCAGCACATCCTCGGCGTCCTCCTTGGACCCGAGCATGTGGCGGGTGAAGCTCAGCAGGCGCGACTGATAGCGCGAGACCAGCGCCTCGAATGCCCCCTGATTTCCCCGGCGGGCGAGCGCGACCAGGCGCTCGTCGCTCTGCAGGCGCAGGAGCGGCGTGGGGCCCTGGAGGCCGATGGCAGGGGTCTTGAGAGCAGAATCCATGGAGCGAGACGCAGCCGATCGCGCCTGAGGGGTTCTACGGTAAGACCCTGAAGTGGCCATGAAGTTGCGCTACCCGTTCGATAAAGACGTGAATCGGGTGCAACACGACGTGTCCGGCCCGGGTGGCGAAACTGGTAGGCGCGGCTGGCTTAAAACCGGCTGCCCGTAAGGGCGTGGGGGTTCGAATCCCTCCCCGGGCACTGTAGGCGGCGCGACACGCGACATCGCGTCTGATGTCCTCGCGCGCCCGCGTATCGCCACCTACCCTCGCGCGGTGGGTCTGAGATCCGGGGGATCGACCGTGGGACGCTGGCTGGCCGCTGTGGCACTGGCGGTCGTCCTCGGCGCGTGCGAGGTCCCGGCGCCGGAGGGCGCCTATCCCCTGCGTTACCGGGACATGACGTTCTCGGTCAAGACCACGCCCGACATCCAGTACGGCGAGGCGCCCGGGGCGGGAGGCGTGCCCCAGAAGCTGCTGCTCGACGTCTACGAGCCCGCCGGGGACAGCGCCGCGAAGCGCCCGGCGATCATCTGGATGCACGGCGGCTCGTTCAAGTACGGGACGCGCAAGGACGGGATGACCGTCGAGCTCGCCCGCCGGTTCGCCCAGCGCGGCTACGTCGCGGTGTCGATCAGCTACCGCCTGCTGGCCGAAACGGCCTGCGGCGGCGAGGCGTCCACCGAACGTTGCATGCCCGCCGCGTTCGCGGCCGCCGACGACGAGCGCGCGGCGATCCGGTACCTGCGGTCCCGCGCCACGCAGCTGCGCATCGACCCGGACCGCATCGCGATCGGTGGCATCTCGGCGGGAGGTGTCGCGTCGGTGCTCGCCGGGTCGACCCCGGACACGCCGGGGGCCAGCGGCAACCCCGGGTTCTCGAGCGCCGCGCAGGCGGTCGTCTCGATCTCCGGCGGCCTGCCCACGGAGCTCACCTTCGGCCCGGGCGACCCGCCGACGCAGTTCTGGCACGGGATGGACGACACCGTGGTCCCGTTCGAGTGGGCGCACCGCAACGCGCGGTACATGATGCAGAGCGGCCTGATCGGCGTGCTGCGGTACGTCGAGGGCGCGGGCCACGTGCCCGGCAACAAGCTGGACGACATGGACGAGCAGGCCCGGAACTTCCTCTACAAGATGCTGTTCCTCCAGAGCGCGGAGGGCGGCCCGGCCGCGTAGCGACCGGACCGCCCCGCCGATCAGCGGATGAACAGCTTGTTGCGAAGGTTCTTCTTCACCGTGTCGTAGGCCGGGCGCGGCGTGCCGTCGGCGTTGGCCAGGCCTGCGTCGAAGCGGCCCTGACCGTCGATGCCGACCCAGTTGTACGAGTACAGGCGCGTGACGAAGTTCTTGAACTTCTTCGAGAGATCGAACATGTACTGCGTGCGGTTGGCCTGACGCGACAGGCTGTAGGTGTCGAGACCCTTGGCTTCGAAGCGGGCGAGGCCACCGGTCTCGGTGTACCAGAACTTCGCCTTCTTGTTGAACTTGCGGACCTCGCGGATGATGCCGGTGGTCGCGGAGCTCCGGCGGCGGTTGACCTCGGAGTAGTTGTGGATGCCGATGATCTTCGCGCTGCGCCCGTGGGTGCCCGCGAACCGGCCCCACCGCTGGATGTAGCGCTGGTAGCCGTCCTGGTCGAGGACGTCGAGGGCGACGATCGTGCAGCCCTTGCACAGCTTCTTCATCTCGACGAAGTACTCGGCGGCGCGCTTCGGGTTGTTCCAGGTCGGCTGCGTCTTGTGGTTCGCCTCGTTCCAGACGCCCCAGTCGCGCACGCCTTGCTTGCGGTAGCGCTTGACGAGCCGGCCGACCCTCGAGCGGTACTGCTTGACGGACGGCAGCTTGCCCTTCTTCACGCGCAGGTCGTCGGTGCTGATGTGCATGAGCACCTTGACCTTCGCCGCCTTCGCCGCCTTGACGAACGCGTCGGCCTTGGTCCGCTGCTCGCGATCGTCGATCGCGTCCCAGTGGATGAAGTACCGGGTCTTCTTGAGTTTGAGCTCCTGCCAGGAGGGGTTCGAGAACATCCCGGGGCTCTGATCACCCACGCCGTAGGCGATCTTGGCCTGTGCGGCGGGGGCGGCGACGAGTACGGCCAGGAGGGCGAGGAGCGGCAGGGTGAGACGGCGAAGCACGAGTACGGGGTCCTTTCGCGTGGGGGCGTCGGGGGGCGTTGCGGATGCAAACCCGGTCGCTGCGCGGAAGGTGCGGCTGCGCGGCGGACCGTCCGCGGTCCCGCAGGGTAGCGGGGCCGCGGACGTCCTGAACTTCGTCAGGCCGTGACGTCAGCGCTGGCCGTGGCGCGGATGTCCGCACCACTGACGGCGTTGAGCACCGTCATGGCCAGTCGCTCGTCACCCGCGACGCGCAGGGCGTCACGGTCGAGCTTCGGTCCGAGCGCGCGAATCCAGTCCGCCTCGGCTCCGGCGATCTGCGCTTCGGCCTCAGGGGCCTCACGCTCTTCGATCGTGACGCCATCGTCGTCGATGCCGATGGCGTAACTGCGCTGGTCGCCGTCCGGGCGTACCACGGTCAGCTCCACGAGGCCACGGGCGTCGCCCACCTCGAGGAGTCCTGGCGCGACCCGGAAGATCGCACCAATGTCGATGGCCTCTTCGCCACGGGGTCCGTCCCATGCCCACTGATATCCCCAGCGCGCGAGCGCGCCAAGGACCGGAAGCAGGGCCTGGGCCCGCTCCGTGAGCTCGTAGTCGACGCGAGGTGGAACCTCGCGGTAGCGCTGA
>SYBY01000137.1 GCA_005788585.1 Actinomycetota bacterium
GCTGCACGAGAAGCCCTTCGCCGGCGTCAACGGCTCGGGCAAGCACAACAACTGGTCGATGGGCACCGACACCGGCGTCAACCTGATGGATCCGGGTGACACGCCGAGCGAGAACCTGCAGTTCCTGTTCTTCTGCACCGCCGTCATCAAGGCGGTCAAGAAGCACCAGGGCCTGCTGCGCGCGTCGGTCGCGACGGCCGGTCAGGACCACCGCCTCGGCGCGAACGAGGCACCGCCGGCGATCATCTCGATCTTCCTCGGCGCCGAGCTCTCCGAGGCGTTCGCGGCGATCGAGTCCGGCAACCCCGTCGACGCGGGCGAGGCCGGCTTCCTCGGTCTCGGGACCGAGGTCCTGCCGAAGCTGCCGCTGCACGGCGGCGACCGTAACCGCACCTCGCCGTTCGCCTTCACGGGCAACCGCTTCGAGTTCCGCGCGCCGGGCTCGAACATGACGGTCGGCTTCGTGAACTGCGTCCTGAACACCATCGCCGCGGAGGCGCTCGAGGAGATGGCCGTCGAGCTCGAGGCCAAGCTCGAGGGCGGCACCGCGTTCGACGAGGCCGTCACGGCGGTCATCAAGACGCACTTCGTCGAGAACAAGGCCATCGTCTTCGACGGCGACGGCTACAGCGACGAGTGGCAGGACATCGCCGCCGAGCGCGGCCTGCTGAACCTGCGCACCACGCCGGACGCGCTGCCGGAGCTCCTCTCCGACACGAGCCTCGCGACGTTCGAGAAGTACGGCGTGCTCACGAAGCCCGAGGTCGAGGCCCGGTTCGAGGTCTTCACCGAGCAGTACGTCACGAAGCTCAACATCGAGTCCGAGACCGCGGCGCTCATCGCGCGCACGCAGATCCTCCCGGCGGGCCTGAAGTACCTGGCCCTGCTCGACGAGGTCGACGGCTCGGGCGCGAAGATCCTCACCGAGGAGGCGCAGACGCTCGTCGACGACCTCGTGGTGAAGATCAAGGCGCTCGAGGAGAAGAACGCCGTCCACCCGGCCGGCGAGCTCATCGATCACGCGAAGTACATGCGCGACGACGTGCTCGGCGCGTACGCCGAGGTCCGCGAGATCGCCGACAAGCTCGAGGCGATCGTGCCGGACGACTACTGGCCGCTGCCGCGCTACTCGGAGATGCTGTTCATCAAGTAGCCGCCTCCGCGGACGACACCGCGTAGTGCCCGGAGGCCCCGCCAGTGCGGGGTCTCCGTCGTTCTACGCCACGCTGACCAGTGACGCGTCGCCCCGGAACGCCACGACCCGGTTGCGCCCCGCCGCCTTGGCCGCGTAGAGCGCACGGTCGGAGGCGAGCATCAGCGACGACGGCGTCGCACCCGCCGCGGGGTAGGCCGCCGTGCCGACGCTCACGGTCAACGGCGGCTCGAAGGCCCGCATGCCGATCTCGATTGCCGAGCGGACCGCCTCGCCGATGAGCCGCGCGGCCTCGCCGTCCGCGCCCGGCACGACCAGCGCGAACTCCTCGCCGCCGATCCGGGCGAACGTCGCGCCCGGGTGCACCGAGCGCTGCGCGATCTCGGCGATCTGGCGCAGCGCGCGATCTCCCGCCGCGTGGCCGAAGTTGTCGTTGACCTGCTTGAAGTCGTCGATGTCGACGGACACCACCGCGCACGGCGTTCCGGCGGTCTGCGCGTGGATGAGCGCGTCCTCGAGGGCGCCCTCGAAGGCGGCCCGGTTGGCTGCGCCGGTCAGCGTGTCGGTCAGGGCGTCGTGGCGCAGCCGGCCGTACGCGCGGCCGACCTGCACCTTCAGCGTGTAGATCAGCAGCGTCACCATCGCGGCGGACCCGACGACGTCGCCCCACCACCCCAGCTTCTCCCCGTTCGGGAAGTACGTAACCAGCGCCACGGTGTACGCGACGACGAAGAACGCGAAGAGCGCCGCCAGCGCCCGTCCGCGGAGGAAGAACGCGCCGGCGAGCAGCGGCCACAGGTAGTACACGGGCGTCGGGCGCGTGGTGGCGACCACACAGGCGGCCGCGGTCACGCACAGGACGCCGAGGTAGGGCGACAGGAGGAACGCCAGCGCCGGTGGGCGCCGGGCGAAGGCGAAGTAGAGCGCGGCGCCGCCCTCGATCGCGACCATCGCGAGCAGGACCTCGTCGGCCAGGCGCACCGGGGCCGCGAGGCCTGTCCCGAGGGCGAAGAGGCACATCCCGGCCCCGGCGGAGAACATCAGGACGGCGGCCCACCGCATGAGCTGCATGGTGCGCTCGCGGTCGTCGCGCGCACCACCGGAGAACGGATTCGTGAAGGGATAGGAGGCGGCGGGCAGACGCATCGTGATGGCCCATGGATCGACGCGGGCCCCACCCGCCTGAAGGGCCGGGCGGTTCCGGTCGGCAGGAAGCCGATATCGGGGCACAAGAATGGGTTAGGCGACGCGCAGCTGCGCGGTCTCGCCGCGCTCGGCCAGCACGCGTGCCAGCGCCTCGACGACCGACTCGTCGAACTGGCTGCCGCCGCACTCGCGCAGCTCGGCCAGGGCGACGGCCGGGGCCACACCGGGACCGTGGGTCAGCGATGAATAGGCCTCGGCGACCGCGATGATCCGGGCCGGCAGCGGGATCGCGTCGCCGGTGAGCCCGCGCGGGTAGCCGCCCCCGTCGGGGCGCTCATGGTGCGCGCCGACCCACGCCGCGATCTGCGGGAGCCCGCAGGCGGTGAGGACCTCGGTGCCGATCTGCACGTGGCGCTCGACGACGTCCCGTTCCTCGGGCGCCAGCGCGTGCGCCGTCGCGAGCAGCTCATCGGGCACGCCGAGCATGCCCACGTCGCGGACCATGCCCGCGAGCCGGACGCGCGTCACGTCGTCCACGGTCAGGCCGATCTCGGCGGCCACCAGCGCGGCCAGCTCCCCGATCTCCCGGGAGCGACGGTGCTCGCCGTGGCGGTGCAGGTCCAGGCGCTCGGCAAGGCGCAGGGCGGTCTGGGCGCCGGCGTCGGCCTGCAGCGCCCGCTCCTGCTCCGCGAGCCCGAGGAGGCGCTCGGCGCTCTCGTCGGCGGCCACGACCTGGTTGCGGCCGGCCTGCTTGGCGGCGTACAACGCGCGGTCGGCGGCCAGCATGATCGAGGACGGGCTGTCACCCGAGTCCGGGAACGCGGCCACGCCGACGCTCACGGTCAGCGCCGGCTCGGCCCCGGCGGTGTCGCGTTCGAGCGCGACGCGGATCCGTTCGGCCAGCAGCCGGGCGCTGGCGATGTCGGCGTCGGGCAGCACCACGGCGAACTCCTCGCCGCCGACGCGGGCCAGCAGCCCCTGGTCCTCCACGCACGCGGTGAAGATCCGGGCCGCCTCCCGCAGCGCGTCGTCCCCGGCCTGGTGGCCGTAGAGGTCGTTGACCTGCTTGAAGCGGTCGAGGTCGAGCGAGATCACGGCGAGCACCCCGGTCTGCTCGCGCGCGCCGTCGAGCTGGTCCTCGAGCGTCTGCTCGAAGCTCGCGCGGTTCGCGATGCCGGTGAGCGAGTCGGTGTCGGCCAGGCGGCGCAGGCGCTGCACGAGTCGCTGGATCCGCTCCTTGAGCATGAAGACCAGTGCCGTGGCGACGAGCATCGCGGCGATGATGTCGATCGCCCACTCGCGCAAGTACGGGTCGTCGCCGAAGACGAGGATGAGCGTCGCGCCGTACATCGCGACGAACATCACCGAGATCAGGATGACCTCACGGCGCTGTCCGAAGAACGCGGCGGCGAGCAGCGGCCACATGTAGAACATCGCGACGGGCCGGAGCTCGGGCGTGGTGGCGAGCGCCCACGTCACGCAGACCACGCCCAGCACCGCATAGCCGAGCATCATGATCGCCGGGGGCCGGCGGACGACCGCCATGATCGCGGCGGCGACGCCCATCACGATCACGCAGGCCAGGTTCAGATCCCGCGCGAGGCTCGCCTCGCCGAGGTGCCCGCCGAAGTGCGCCATCGCCAGGACGAGCGAGCCCAGGCCGAAGAGCAGGACGCACGTCATGCGGATCAGACGCGTCGTCTCCGCCCGCGCGTCAGCACCCGCGGGGGCGAACGGGTTGGTGAACTCGTATCCGTCGAGCGGCAGGCGCATCGTCCCGAACGGCATCGGATCGCACCGAGACCCGGTTGAGTGGGGATGGCCGAACCAGACCGATGGCCGACCCGGGCCGGTGGGAGCAAACCTTGCCACGGTCGTGTCAAGGTTTGCCGAACCCTTGCTAGCATCGGCATATGCGCGACTTCCTCCAGGCAGTCCGCGAGCGGGTCGTCGTGTTCGACGGCAGCATGGGCGCCACACTCGAGGCGTTCGATCTCTCGCTCGAGGACGACTACAAGCTTCCCGGCCGGGCGCACGAGGTCCTCGTGCTCAACCGGCCCGACGTCATCGAGAACCTGCACGTCTCGATGGTCGAC
>SYBY01000015.1 GCA_005788585.1 Actinomycetota bacterium
CGAGATCAGCAGGAAGGCGACCCCCAGGAACCCGGCCTTCGACGCCGCGTGCGACTGGGTGAACGTGTCGGGCAGCCGCACGACGCCGTAGACCCCGATCGTGAGGATCAGCAGGCCGAGGACGAAGAGGACGTCGGCGATCACGGCGGTCATTCGTAGGGCTTCCGGTTCTCGTAGTAGCGCGCGGCGGCGAGCGTCGCGACGAACGACAGGAGCGCGAGGGCGAGGGCGGCGTCCAGCGTGTCGGATCGCTGCGTCTCTCCGGCGACGAGCGCGAGCAGCCCGATGAGCACGAGCGTGAGCAGGTCGAGGGCGAGGATCTTCTGCCCCGTGGTGCGGCTCGTCGCGACCTTGATGACCACGATGCCGAGCAGCACGGCCACCCAGACGACACCGCCGTAGAACAGCGCGTTCTGGCTCACGGGAACACGCTCCGCTGGTAGCGGTCGTAGAAGTGCTGGAGCTTCGCCCGGACGGCGTCGGGGTCGGACGCGTCGATGACGTGCAGGAGCATGTCGTCACCGTCGACGTCGACGAAGACCGTGCCGGGGGAGAGCGTCGTCGCCAGCGCGGAGATCGCGATGCCCCGCTCGGTGCGATCGCCGATCGGCACGCGGACGATGCCGGGGGCCTCGAGCCGGCGGATGCCGAGGACGCGCAGCGCGACATCGAAGGTGCCGGCCAGCACGTCGAAGATCACCGCGGCGGCGAAGACCGGGAAGCCGATCACGCGCCGGGCGATCGGCGGGCGCGCGCCGCCCGGTGCCGCGGCGATGCGCCCGAGCAGCGCCGCGGCGACGATCGTCCCGAAGGCGAGGCCGAAGAGCAGGTCGACCCAGTCGTGGCTGGAGAGCGTCAGGAGGTACACGGCCGCCAGCAGGACGACGGTCGACGCGAAGCGTCTCATCGCGGCGCCTCCTGCTCGATCTGTGCCGCCGCCTGGTCGGCGACCGCCAGCAGCGGCTGCGGCCACAGCCCGAGGGCCAGGACCACGAGGGCCACGATCACGCCGACCGTGCGCTGGGCGGGGCGGCCGGCGGTGATGAGGTTGTCGCGGTCGTACTCACCCTCCGCGCGCGGGCGCCAGCGGTCGTGCTGGTAGATCTGGAAGAGGTAGACGAACGTGAGCGCGCCGCCGACGAAGAGGAGCACGACGGCGGCGATGCTCTCCGCGTCGATCCCGGCTTCGAACAGCGACGCCTTGCCGAAGAACCCGGCCGACGGCGGGACCCCCGCCACGCTCAGGGCGCCGATGAGGAACGCGGTCGCCATGAAGCGCCCGCGCAGCTCCGAGGTGAGGAACAGGAGCGTCTTGTTCAGTGCGTTCGCCACGCTGAAGACGACCGCCGCGGTCAGGCCCACCGGCCCGCCCAGGCCGAGCGCCACCAGGACGTAGCCGGCGTGCCCGATGGCGGAGTAGGCCAGGACCTCGCGGGTCTCCCGCCGCGAGATCGCCTGGATCGCGCCGTAGACGATGCTCACGCCGCCGAGCACGATGATCGCGGTGGCCCCGAGCTCGAGCTCGCGGGGGAGGATCACGCCGCCGAACCGCAGCAGCCCGTAGGCGCCGATGTTCGCCAGCGCGCCCGCGAACATCGCGGCGATGTGCGGCTGCACGCCGAGGTACACCGACGGCAGCCAGGCGTGGAAGGGGAAGAGCCCGAGCTTGACGCCGAATGCCACGAAGAACGTGACGGCGAGCAGGATCGCGGTGTTCGGGTTGATCTCCGCAGCGCGGCGGGCGACCTCGATCATCTCCAGCGTGCCCGTCGCGCGGTACAGCGCCCCGATCGCGATGAGGAACAGGAACGAGCCGATGAGGTTGACCACCGCGAAGATGAATCCCGCGCGGAACCGCCCGCCCGCCAGGCCCTCGCCCGCCGTGAGCCCGTACGCGCTGATCATCGCCAGCTCGAAGAAGACGTAGAAGCTGAAGACGTCGCCGGTGAGGAACAGCCCGGTGAGGCCGAGCGCCATGAACACCGTGAGCGTGGGAGTGGTCCGGGATGCGCACCCGGCGGCGACGGCCTGCGCCACCGAGGCAAGGAGCACCGCGGCGGTGGTCAGGGCGAAGATCGCGCCGAGGGCGTCGACGCGCAGGCGGATGCCCACGTCGGCCGACCAGCCGCCGGCCACTACCTCCTGGGGCCCGTCGATGGCGACCTTCGCCATGAGCACGCCGAGTGCGGCGGTGGCGAAGGCCAGGGCGGCGATGGCGATGACGCCCGCGGGCCTGCGCCGGCCGTCCATGAGCGCGAGCGCGATCGCGACGGGGAACAGGATGAGGATGGGCAGCGCGATGAGCATCAGAGCACCGCCTCGTCGGGCGGGATGTCGGTGGCCTCGCGCTCGAGCGCCTCTTCGGTCTCCTGCTCGGAGAGGTCGTCGAGGTCGACGCTGCGCCCCGAGCGGTAGACGCCGAGCGACAGCGCGAGCAGCACCGCGGTGACGGCGAAGCCGATCACGAGGGCGGTGAGCGTCATCGCCTGGACGAGCGGGTCGGCGACGGGCTCACCGGGATCGAGCGGCAGGATCGGTGCCTGGCCGCGCGTCAGCCCCGACGCCATGAGGGTGAGGTTCGCAGCGTTGGAGACCAGGACGATGCCGGCCACCACGCGGAACAGGTCGCCCTTGAGCATCAGCAGCACGCCCGAGCCGAACAGGGTGCCGATCACGATCGCGTAGAGGAGGTTCACGCGTCGTCCTCCGCGGCGGCGCCCGCGAGCGCGTCGATGATCTTCACGCACGAGCCGAGGACGAGCAGGAAGACGCCGATGTCGAACACGACGGCGGTGATGAGCTCAACCGTCCCGAGGTAGATGGGCTTCTCGTCCGGCGGCGGCCAGTGCTCGAGCGGCGCCCCACCGGTGAGCACGGGGACGGCGAGGACGGCGAAGCCGATGAACAGGCCGGTCATCGCGACCAGCGGCGCGCGATGGATCGGCAGGTCGGCCGTCACCCGATCGCGGCCGAACGCCAGCATCTGCAGCAGGACGCCGAGCGCCGCGACGACGCCAGCGGAGAAGCCGTCCCCGACCGAGGCGTAGCCCTTGACGAGGATGGCGAGCGCGACGATGAGCGTCGGGGCCAGCAGGCTCCGCGAGACCATGCGGGTGAGGGCGCTCGTCGTCATGCCCGGGTCCTCGTCCGCACGGCGGCGGCGACGATGATCATCGCGACGCCGACGACCGTGATCTCGACCAGCGTGTCCAGGCCGCGGAAGTCGGCGAGGATGACCGTGACGACGTCCTGTCCGTGGGCGTCGTCGGCCAGCTCGAGATGCCGCTCGGCCATGCCGTCCTGCGGGATCGGGCGCGAGAGCGCCGACCACACGACGAGGGTCGTCACGACCCCGGACGCGACGGCGATCACGAGGTCGCGGACCATGCGCGAGCGGCCTTCGATGCGGCGGGCCTCGCGGCGCAGGACCTGCTGGGGCACGAGCGCGTACACGCCGACGAACAGCAGGGCGAAGATCGTCTCGATGAGGACCGCCACGAGGGCGACGTCGGAGGCCCCGATGAGCGCATAGGCGGTCGCGAGCGCGAAGCCGACGCCGGACAACGTGAGGGCGAGCGCGAGATGCCCGCGCGGAAACGTGACCGCGATGGCGGCGATGGCGCAGACGACGAGCGTGACGCCGAGTGCGATGTCGTCGGTCTCGAACGATCCGACCGCATACGCGCCGGCGGTCGGCGTGAGGACGACGCCGAGCGCGACCAGCACCGCGCCCGGAACGATCACCGCGGCGACGCGCGAGCGCAGGTCCCGGATCTCGAAGTCGTGCGCGCGGTCGGAGAGCTCGTTGAGGAGGCGCAGCCCGCCCCAGTACAGGCGCTCGGGCCCGATGGCGTCCCCGGCACGCTCGACCAGGCGCAGGGCGGGCGCGATCGCGGCGTGACCGGCGAACAGCAGCAGGCCGGTCGCCCACGCGCCCAGCGCCATGAGGTTCTCGGTGCGCGTGTCGAGGTGGTAGGCGACCTTCAGGTCGACCGGGCCGCCGTTCGTCACGTCGGCGGCCGACCGCGCGAGGTCGGCGAACGGGGCGACCACGATCCCGCCGGCGACCACGAGCGCGCCGAGGAACGCGACCGGCCACACGAGCCGCCGCTCGACCGGCTGCACGTCGCCGCGAGGCGCGCCGAGGAAGATGCCGGTCCAGAAGCGCGCCATGTACGCGAACGTCAGGCCCGCGCCCAGGACGGCGAGGACGGCCAGCCACGTGCCGCGCTCGGCCGCGGCCTTGAAGAACAGCTCGTCCTTGAAGAACCCGATCGTCAGCGGCAGCGCCGCGATGCCCGCGGCCGCCGCGCCCGCGCCCGCGGCGAGCAGCGGCATGCGCCGCGCCAGCCCGCCGCTCTCGCTGAGCAGCTTGGTGCCCGTCGCCTCCGTCGCCGCCCCCGCGGTCATGAAGAGCGCGCTCTTGGCGAGCGCGTGGGCCAGCACGTAGAAGCACGCGGCCGCGGCGCCGGCTGAGCCGCCGACGCCGAGCATCGCGGTCACGTACCCGTACTGCGAAACCGTCGAGAACGCGAGCAGGCGCTTGAACTCGTCCGCCGCCAGGCTCAGCACGCCGCCGAGGGCCATGGACGCCAGCCCGATCACGAGCAGGGCGTCGAGCAGCGCGGGCTCCAGGGCGAGCAGCGGGTGGATGCGGCTGATGAGGAAGACGCCCGCCGCGACCATCGCCGCCGAGTGCAGGTACGCGGAGACGGGAGTGGGTGCCGCCATCGCGCGCGGCAGCCAGAAGTGCAGCGGCACCTGCGCGCTCTTGGCCAGCGCCGACACCGCGATGAACGCCGAGGCGACCGCGACGGCCGTCGTCGGCTCGGCGACCGCGAACAGCTCGGGCAGCTGGGTCGTCCCGTACTCGGCCCGGAGCATGAGGATCCCGATGAGCATCAGGACGGCGGACACCGTGGTGATGAGCAGTGCCATGAGGGCGAACAGGCGCGCCTCGCGCCGCTGGCGATCGAAGCCGATGAGCAGCCAGGACGCGATCGCCGTCAGGTCCCAGAAGACGAACAGCAGGATGAGGTCCTCGGACGTGACGAGCCCGACCATCGAGACGAGGAACAGCGTCATCGCGGCGTGCACGCGCCACTCCTCGGCGCGCGGGCGTCCGTCGTGCGCGAGATGCCGCGGCACGTACGCCGATGCGTAGGTGAAGACCAGCACGCCCACCCCGGCCGCCAGATACCAGTACAGGGCGGCGAGCCCGTCGACGCCGAACGCGAGCCGCAGGTCCCACGCCGGCGCCCACGGCAGGTCGATCCGCCCGCCGCCGCCGGCCCAGAGCACCGCGACGGCGACGAGGAGCACAGCTGCGGCGCCGACCGCGGCGCCCGCCGAGCCGCTCACCGCGGGCTTGGTCGGACCTCCGCTCACGTCGATGAGATCAGGCCCCGGCGGTCAGTGGCGTGAAGGGTGCGGCGGCACACGGCCCCATCATCACAACCCCTGCGGTCGCGCGCCGTGTCGTGGGTCACCGCACCCGATGGTGTGCCGTGACGCACCGCGCCGACGTTCCGCCACCGGGCCGGAACCGGTCTCATGGCGGCCATGCTCAGCCTGATTGCCGCCACGACCCTGGCCGCCGCCTCGCCGGCGGCTGCCCCGCCGACGATCGTCGCCACCGAGTACGCCTTCGACGGCGTGGAGGCCGAGCAGCCGCGGGGCACTGCGAGCTTCGCCTTTCGCAACGCGGGCAAGGAGACCCATGAGGCCCTGCTGGTCCGGATCAACCCCGGCCACACGCTGAAGGCCGCGCTCGACGCGAACCTCGAGGGCAAGGCCGCGAAGGTCGTCGCGTTCACGTACGCGGCGCCCGGCAAGCGGGGCAAGACGCTGAAGGCGAAGCTCACGACGGGCCGCTACGCGTTCGTCTGCATGATCCCCGACCGCAAGAAGCGCCCCCACCACAGCCTGGGCCAGGTCGCGCGCTTCAGGGTCAAGTAGCCGGCGTGCCCTACCGGCGCGCGAACACCACGGCGCGCTCAGCCGAGCACGTCCACGTCCCGTCGCGCCACGAGATCCTCGTCCCGTCGGCCAGCCGCACCGTGGCGCGCCCGCAGGCCGGCTCGCCCCAGAGCGTGGCCTCCAGCGGGCGCTCGTCCTCGGGCGTGTCGCCGAGCCCGGACGCGACGTGCGCGGCCGGGTACGTGACGACGATCGAGCCGTCGCGCACGTAGACGGGGATGCCGTCGAGGCCGACCTCGGCCTCGACCTCCCTGCCGCCTGCCACCCGCGTGCCTGACCACGCCTCGATCCAGTCGCCGCGCGGCAGCTGGACCTCACGGGACGTGGCGCCCTCCTCCAGCACGGGCGCGACCCACAGCGCCGGCCCGAAACCGAAGGCGTCGGCCACGCCCCAGCCGCGCTCGTCGGCGGGGTCGAGCAGCGGCAGCGGCCGGGTGATCGGCAGCCCGCAGCGCGCGGCGGTCGCGGCCGCGGCACGGATGTACGGCACGAGCTGCTCGTGCAGCAGGACGTATCCGCGGTAGACGTCCAGCGTGTGCGGGTCGTAGGTCCAGGGCTCCTGCTGCAGCCGCCCGTGGGCCTGCATGAGCGGGGTGAAGCACCCGAGCTGCACCCAGCGCAGGAGCGTCTCCTTCGGGCAGCGGTCGACGAGCGCGTGGCCCAGGTACCCGCCGACGTCGTGCGACCAGTTGCTGAACCCCGACGACGCGGCGCTGATCGTGCACGCCACCAGCGCCCGCAGCGACCACAGGTCGGAGATCTGGTCGCCCGCCCACAGCATCCCGACGCGCTGCTGGCCGCTCCAGCCGCTGCGGCCGAACAGCACGCCGTCGCCGGGGTGGACCTCGTCGAGCGCGCGCTGCATCGACTCGCGGTAGCGCTGCCCGTACTCCCACGCGTGCTCGGCGCCGCGCCGGCCGTCGGCCAGGCACAGGTCGTCGGGCAGGTAGTAGCCCTCGCCGTCGTCGGCCTTGATGCCGGTCACGCCCAGACGCAGCGCGGCCTTCGCCTGCCCGCGCCACCACGTCTCGGCGACCGGGTTGGTGAAGTCCACCGGCGACCCGGTGCCCATCCACCACCGTGCGACGTACGTCTCACCATCGGCGTCGTGGAGGAAGTGCCCGGCGCGACGTCCCTCCTCGTAGTTGGACGCCGGCGCGCGGTGCAGGCGCTGCGACCCGGGGTCGGGCGGGACCTGCCCGTCGAAGCTGTCGAGGTTGACCCACGGCGTGACCCACACCACGGTCCGCACCCCGCGGGTGCGCAGCGCGCGCACCATCCCCGGCGCGTCGGGGAACTGGTACGGGTTGAACTCCCACGTGTTGTACTGCGTCTCCCAGGGCGAATCGAGGACGACGGCATCGAGCGGGATGCCGTGCCAGCGGCAGCCGTGGACGTCCTCCATGACGTCGTCCTGGTGCTCGTAGACGTCGCGGCTCTTCCAGAACCCGTAGCCCCACTCGGGCAGGAGCGCCGGCAGCCCGCTGCGGTGCAGGTAGCGCCGCAGCCGCGCGGCGGGGGAGGGGTCGCAGAGGATCTGCGCGCGCAGCGGTCCCGCCGCGGCGCGGGCGCTGACCGTCGTGCGGTCGCCGAGGTCGAAGCGCGTGCCGTTGCCGAAGCCCTGGAGCCACACCGCATACCCACGCGAGGACTGCAGCCACGGCGCGGGCGCGTAGTCGCCCTGCGGGACGCCGCCGAGCTCGAGCATCTCGGGCGGGCACGCCGGGCCGGTGTAGCGGCGGTCGGCGCCGAGCTGGATGTCCCGCCCGGCGAGGTCGACGCGCAGGGCGTGGTGCGCGCCGAGCCCGTTGAAGCGCTCCTCGGCGCGGCTGTCCCAGGAGACCGCCAGGCGCAGCGGCTGTCCGTCTGCCGTCAGCTCGACGGCGAGGGTCGCGTCGTCGGTGAGCGCCAGGCGCAGCACGCCGGTGCGCCCGCCGTTGAAGTGGACCCGCAGGTCGGCGGCGTGCTCGTCGGCAGTGAGGAGGTCGAACGCGATGGCGTGCTCGGGGAACCCGCGCACCTCCTCGGCGATGACGCCCTCGGTGACCTGCACGAACCGGTCGCGCACCTCGCCGTCGCAGCACCAGACCCCGAGATGGCGGATGAGCCGCCGTCCCGAGCGGCGCAGATGGATGCGGAACGGGGCGGTCTTGATCTCGAGGCGCAGCTCGCCGCGGGCAAGCGTCAGCACCCCGGTTTCCGGGAGCGAGGAGGTGGCCACTC
>SYBY01000138.1 GCA_005788585.1 Actinomycetota bacterium
ACGTCTACCCGCGCGAGGTCGAGGACCTCATCTCGATGCAGCCCGAGGTGCTGGAGGCGGCGGTCATCGGGGTCGACGACGACGAGTTCGGCCAGCGGCTGCGCGCGTTCGTCGTGCTCCATGAGGGCGAGGAGCTCTCCGAACGCGCGATCTGCGACGCGGTGCGCAGCTCGCTGGCGCGGTACAAGGTGCCGCGTGAGGTCGTGTTCCTGGATGAGCTGCCGCGGACGAGCACGGGGAAGATCCTGAAGCGGGAGCTGACGCGGGTGTAGCCCGGGAGGGACATCGGGTCGAGAACCGGGTACGTGAGTACCCACTTCTCGACCCGATGCCGAGGAGGGCGATGACAATGCGGGCGCCCGACCGTCACACCCCCATGCCCACCGACACCGATTCCCTCGTCACCGCAGCCACCACCGGTGACGAGTCCGCCTTCGCCCAGCTCTCGGCCCGCCATCGCCGCGAGCTCCAGGTCCACTGCTACCGCATGCTCGGCTCGTTCGAGGAGGCCGAGGACATGGTGCAGGAAACCTTCCTGCGCGCGTGGCGCAAGCGCGAGACCTACGCCGGCCGCGCCTCGTTCCGCGCGTGGCTCTACCGGATCGCGACGAACGCCTGCCTGGACCGGCTCGAGCGCGCGCCGCGAGAGATCCCGGCGGACGCCGACCCGGCCAGCGTGTTCGAGGTCCCGTGGCTCCAGCCGATCCCGGACAGCGTCCTCGACGACGACCCCCACGCGACGGTCGCCGCGCGCGAGACCATCGAGCTGGCGTTCATCGTCGCCATCCAGCACCTGCCGCCGCAGTCGCGCGCTGCGTTCATCCTGCGCGACGTGCTGGACTGGTCGGCGAAGGACACCGCGGCCGCATTGGAGATCAGCGTGCCCGCCGCCAACAGCGCCCTGCAACGCGCGCGCGAGACGCTCCGCGACCGGCTGCCGGAGCAGCGTGCCGCGTGGCCGGCCGGGACCGACGCGACCGCGGCCGAGCGACAGCTGCTGCAGGAGTACATGGCCGCGAGCGAACGCGGTGACGGCCAGGCGCTGATCGCCACCATCCGGCGCGACGCGCGGTGGGCGATGCCGCCCGAGACGCTGTCGGTGGTCGGCAACCGCGAGATGCTCGCCTCCTGGGAGCAGGGCGGGTTCGGCACGGACAAGATGGGCCCGATGCGCTGCGTGGTCACGCGTGCGAACCGCCAGCCCGCGATCGCGTGCTACGTCCAGCGCCCGGGCGACGACGCGTTCCGCCCGCTGGCGCTCGACGTGCTGCGCATCGAGGACGGGCTGGTCGCGGAGATCCTGAGTTTCGCCCCGCCGGCGTTCGCGGCGTTCGACCTCCCCGAGACCGTGTAGACCGCTTAGGATCTCCGGCGCATGCTCGAGCTTGCCTGGGACATCTTCGTGATCGCCGTGCTCGCGGTCGTCGCCCTCCTGTTCGTCGTGAGCGCCGCGACCGGCCCGAACCTCGTGAGCCGGCTGGCGGGCGTGGTCGGCCTCTTCGCCGGCGCCACGGCAGGCGCGGACATCCTGCGGCCGTGGCTACCGGTCGCGCTCGCGGCCACCGCAGCGGCGCTGAAGATCGCCGGTAGATGGCAGGCCAAGCAGCTCCCACCGGGTACGGCACCGGTGCGCAGCGCGGCGTAGGCAGACCACCGACTGTCGCGGACCCGACACGACGCCTGTCTGCGGACGGACGGACCGCGCACCGAACCGTCCGTAGCTTCGATGGCACCCCTCCGACCGACCCCCGAAGGAGTCCATCATGTCCCCGCGCAGCATCCTCATCGCCATCCTCGCCCTCGTCACGCTCGCCGGCCTTCCAGGCGCCGCGCAGGCCGATGCTCCATCGGGGACGACCCAGTGGCGCGTCGCCAACGCCTCCAGCGTCTCGAACGGCACCGAGTACCAGCTGTTCAACGGCGGCGCGCGCATCGGCTACGAGAACCGCACCTTCGGCGTCGACCTGGGATGGAACCAGGGCAGCAAGGGCGGCCACTTCGTCTTCATGCGCGACACCGGCAAGCCGAACGTCCGCGACCACCGCGCCGGCCCGCTCGCCGAGGACCAGCGCGTGGCGATCTACAACACGAAGACGCGCAAGTACCTCCGATTCCACGAGCGCGGCATCTGGAAGGCCGAGCTGGAGTGGGACCGCTCTCCGAAGTACCAGTGGGAGCTCCACGGCCAGAACGGCCCCCGCTTCGCGATCTTCAACACGCAGGTGCGTCGCTACCTCGTCCACCAGGTCAAGAACTACGGCATCAACCTCGGCTGGCACCAGGTCGGACCGCCGCCGGTCCAGTCCTTCAGCGTGCCGCTGAGCGCGCAGCCGGTGGTCCAGGGCTTCATCCCGTTCGTCGGGTCGTTCGGCGGCGGCACGCAGGGCAAGCTGCTGAGCGTTCAGAACGCGAGCACGTCGAGCACGCTGCGCTTCGTCAAGCCCGGCAAGCAGACGTCGGACTGCGGCAACCCCGACGCGACCATCACCGTCGCGCCCCGGGCGAGCCTCACGGCCGAGCAGCTGAAGACGCTCTACGGCGTC
>SYBY01000016.1 GCA_005788585.1 Actinomycetota bacterium
CATCGCGTTCTTCCACACCAGCGGCTTCGACTACGTGTCGTGCTCGCCGTATCGCGTCCCGGTGGCGCGCGTGGCGGCCGCACAGGCCGCTGTGTCGTCTTCGTGACACAGCGGTAACTGGTGACACCAGTCGGCGGTTGGGCCTCACGACAAGGCCAACCGACCGACCAAAGGAGTCGCCTGTCATGTTTTCCAACACCACCCGCCGCGTTGCCATCAGCGCCGCAACCGCCCTCACCGCCCTGAGCTTCGGCATGGCCGAAGCGCAGGCCGCCGACGTGGGTCGCATCTTCGGAGCCGACCTCAACGAACTGGGCAACGACAAGGTCATCTACACCGCCGGCAATGGCGCGAATGATCTGAAGATCACGAAGTCCGGGAATGCGATGACGTTCGAGGACGCGACCGAGACGATCACCCCGACGGACCCGTCGTGCGTGCCGGTCAACCAGCACAAGGTCACATGCAGCTCGGTCGCCGGACCGGCCTTCGGCATGATCGCCATGGTGCAGGCCGAGATGCACGAGGGAGACGACGTCGTCACCGTCGACGCCGGCCCCGGGATCGGGGTCAGCGTGTCCGGCGGTCAGGGCAAGGACACGCTCACGAGTGGTGCGGGCGCACATCTCCTCTACGGCGGGGAGGACGACGACATCCTGAGCGGCGGCGACGGCGGCGACCAGATCTACGGCGACGGTGGCAGCGACACCATCACCGGCGGCGCCGGGGAAGACGATCTCAACGGCGGCTCAGGCGCGGACAAGCTCTTCGCCAAGGACGGCGAGGTTGACGACGTGAGCTGTGGCAGCGCCATGGACAGCGCAGAGCTCGACGCCGGTGACGTGCGCTCGTCCTGCGAGATCGTGACGGGTCTGCAGCTGGCTCCGCCGCCGGCGCCGCAGGATCCGCCGGCCGCAGACCAGCCGCCCGCGCCGGTGCCCCCGGCCGACGGTGGGGCCCCCGCCACGCAGGCTCCGGCCCCCGCGCCGGTTGCCGTGCCCGCTCCGGCGGTTGCGGTCCGCAAGCTGACCGTCGGCGTCAAGACGCTGAAGCTGACCCGCAGCGGCCGTCTGGTCGTCCGCGTGAGCTGCCCGAAGACGGCGGTCGGCACCTGCCGCGTCGCGCTGTCGGGCCGCGGGGTCGCCAAGCGCACGGTGTCGGTGAAGGCCGGCACGAGCAAGACGGTGACGCTGAAGCTGACCGGTGCGTCCAAGCGGGCGGCGAAGCGCAGCAAGCGCGTCTCGATCTCCCTGGCCGTCGGCATGAGCGACGCGCAGGTCAAGGGTCAGACGCGGAAGGTCAAGGTGATCCGCCGGGCGCGCTGAGCCCGCAGGGGTGATGGCGGATTCGTCACACGATGTGACGGATCCGCCCACACCCCCGCGAACACCTGTTCCGGAGGCCGGCCCTGCGAGAATCAGGTCCATGGCCACGGAGCTCTCCACCGGCGCGGTCGCCGCCGCCTTCCACGAGCGCCAGCGCGCCCGCGAGGCGGCGCGGCTGTCGGCCCTCGCGTGTCCGTCCTACCCGGCGGACCGCGTGCGCGAGGAGCCCGACTGCGGTCTGCGCACCCCGATCCAGCGCGATCGCGACCGGATCGTCCACAGCAAGGCCTTCCGGCGCCTGACGCACAAGACCCAGGTCTTCGTCGCGCCCGCCGGAGACCACTTCCGGACCCGGCTGACGCACACGCTGGAGGTCACGGGGATCGCCCGCACGGTCGCGCGGGCGCTGGACCTCAACGAGGACCTCGTGGAGGCCATCGGGCTCGGGCACGACCTCGGCCACCCGCCGTTCGGGCACATCGGCGAGGCGGTGCTCGACACGTGCCTGCGCGAGCACGACGGCCGGTCGTTCCGCCACTTCGAGCACTCCCTGCGGGTCGTCACGGTGCTCGAGCCGCTGAACCTCAACGCGTCGGTCCGCGACGGGATCCTGAGCCACAGCGGACGGTCGCCCCAGCCGCAGACGCTGGAGGGCCGCATCGTGCGCCTCGTCGACCGGATCGCGTACCTCAACCACGACATCGACGACGCGATCCGGGCCGGCGTGCTCGACGAGCGTGCCCTGCCCGAGGGACCCATCGCGCTGCTCGGCTCCACGGGCTCACAGCGGATCGACACGCTCGTCCACGACCTCGTCGAGCACAGCGAGGAGGCCGGCGACATCGTCCAGGGGGCGCAGGCCGCGGTCGAGATGGGCGCGCTGCGCGACTTCATGTTCTCCGAGGTCTACCTGGGGGAGCCGGCGCGGCGCGAACACGCGAAGATCGAGACCGTGCTGCGCGGACTGTGGACGCACTACCTCGAGGACCCCGAGCGCATCCCGGACGGCGGTGGCATCCCGGGCGCCGATCCGGCGCAGCGCGTCGTCGACTACCTGGCGGGGATGACCGATCGCTTCGCGGTGGCCGCGTTCGAGGCGTTCTTCGTCCCGCGCGGGTTCGAGGCCTGATGGCGCGCTACGCCGACGACGCCAAGGAGCAGGTTCGCGAGGCGGTCGACATGATCGACCTCGTCGGGACGAAGGTCGACCTCCGCCGCGCTGGCGCCAACCGCTACGAGGGCCTGTGCCCGTTCCACGACGAGCGGACCCCGAGTTTCGGCATCGACCCCGTCAAGAAGGTCTACCACTGCTTCGGCTGCCAGGCCTCGGGCGACTGCTTCACGTGGGCGCAGGAGATGGAGGGCCTGGGGTTCGTCGAGGCGATGGAGTGGCTGGCCGACCGCTACGGCGTCACGCTCGAGCGTGAGTCCGAGGATCCCAAGGAGGCCGAGCGCCGCAAGCAGCGCGAGCGCCTGCTCGAGCTGCTCGAGCGCACCGCCGCGTTCTACGTGCGGTTCCTGTGGGAGTCCGAGGAGGCCGCGACGGCGCGGCAGTACCTCGTGGACCGCGGGCTCGACGAGGCGATCCTGCGCGAGTTCCGGGTCGGCTACAGCCCGAGCGCGTGGGACAAGGTGCTCATGGCCTCCCGGCGGGCGGGGTTCTCCAACCGCGAGCTGTACGAGGCCGGCCTGGCGCAGAAGGCGAAGGGCGAGGGCCGCATCTACGACCGGTTCCGCGGGCGCATCATGTTCCCGCTGGCCGACATCCGCGGCCGCGTGCTGGGCTTCGGCGCGCGGGCGCTGCGCGACAACCAGCAGCCGAAGTACCTCAACACGTCGGAGAACGACATCTTCCACAAGGGCCGCCAGCTCTTCGCGGCC
>SYBY01000139.1 GCA_005788585.1 Actinomycetota bacterium
ACTGCCACCCCGGCATGTACGGCATCTTCACGCTGATCGAGGCCACGCGTCAGCTGCGCGGCGACGCGGGCGACCGCCAGGTCCCGGGCGCGCAGGTCGCGCTGGCCCACGGCAACGGCGCCGTCCTCAGCGCGCAGTCGACGGTGCTCTTGGGGACCGAGGCCGCGGCGTAGACTCGGCGGCAGCCGTGGAACTCGCCACCGTCATGCTCGTGCTGTTCGTCCTGTTCATCGTGGGCATCGTGCTGCTCGGCTTCTACCACCCCAAGTCGGGTGCGGAGGTGCTGCGCTGGCAGCCGACACGGGCACCCGAGCAGGAGGAGATCGACGAGCTCGAGGACCTCACCCAGCTGCTCGAGGCGACGAACGCCAAGCGCCGAGCCCGCGGGATGCCGGAGCGCACGGTCGAAGACGTCGAGAACGAGCTGCGCGGAGGCTGACGCACGCATGAGGATTCTGATGGTCGGCGGCGGTTGCCGCGGGCTGGACCTGACCCGGGACCTGGCCGCCGAGGGGCACGCCGTCCGCGTCGTGACCCGAGACGAGGGCAGGCGCGCGGAGATCGAGCAGGCCGGCGGCCAGCCGTGGATCGGCGACCCCGACCGGATCGGCACGCTGCGCTACGCGCTCGACAACGTGACGCTGCTGCTCTGGCTGCTGGGCACCGCGAAGGGCACGCCGGAGCAGGTCGCCGATCTGCACGCCGGACGGCTGAACATGATGCTCGAGCGCACGACCGACACCACGGTCCGTGGCGTGGTCGTCGAGACCGGTGGGACACTGCCGGCGGCCGTCGTGGCGAGCGCCGTCGCCGAGATCGAGCGGGCCAACCGCGTCAACGAGATCCCGTACCGGCTGCTCGACGCCGATCCGTCGGACCGGGCCGGATGGCTCGAGGCCGCCCACGCGGCGATCGATGACCTGCTGCTGCCCCGCGCGTCAGTCCAGTAGCGGCGCGACGCGTTCCAGGAGGTCGGCGAGCATGCGGGCGGTCGCGCCCCAGATGACGTCCTCGCTGCCGGCGATCGCGTAGACATCGGTGGTGAACGGCACGCCGCGACGGACGAGCCGGCGGCGGTCGTGCGCGTCGCGCAGCGCGCGGAGGGGCAGCTCCAACACGCTGTGGACCTCGTCGGGCGACGGGGTCCAGCCGTGCCCGGCGTCGATCATCCCGACGAACGGATAGACGGCGTAGCTCGTGACGAACGTCCCGACGGGACTCAGCGCGCCGAGCAGCTCCACGGCGGTGGGCGGCAGCCCGATCTCCTCGTCGGCCTCGCGCAGCGCGGTGAAGCGCAGGTCCTCGTCGGTCTCGTCCTGGCGGCCGCCGGGGAACGAGATCTCGCCCGCATGCCGGCGCATGTCCTCACGGCGCTTGGTGAAGACGGCGTGCAGCTCCCCGTCGTGCAGGTAGAGCGGCACGAGCACCGCGGCGTCGGTGCGGCCGTGGACGTCCATGGCGGCCGCGGCGGCCGGATCCAGCAGGACGCCCCGGAGGGCGCCGGCGAGCTCAGCGCGCGAGCTGGGCCCGCTCGACGCGCTCGTGGAACATCACCTCACCGTCGAGCGTGCGGTGGATCGGGCACTTCGCGGCGATGACGCGCAGGCGCTCGACCCGCTCGTCGTCCATCGTCTCAGGCATTCTCAACACGAGCTCGAACTTCGTCGGGCACCCGCGCTCGGCGGGTGAGTACTCGCAGTCGACCTCGACGCCGGAGAGGTCCCAGCCCTTGCGCTGGGCGTACATCTGCATCGTGATCGCGGTGCACGACGCGAGGCTCGCGGCGAGCAGTTCCTGCGGGCTGGGCCCCAGGTCGGTGCCTCCGACGTCCTCGGGCTCATCGACCGTCAGCTGGTGCTGGCGCACCTTCACCGTGTGGCGAAAGCCAGACTGACAGGAGGATGTGGCGCGCATACCCGAAATGTTAGCCCTCTGACGCACTGTCAGGGGCGGGGCGGGGTCAGCCGCGGGCGCCGAAGTTGTTCACGTACGTCGCCGCACCGTTCGCGGCAGTGACGCCGCGGACCGGCGCGCCCTCGGTGATGCCGATGCCGATGTCGCGGAAGCGGCCGTTGAGGATGTTCTTGCGGTGGCCCGGGCTCTTCATCCAGGCGCGGACGATCTTCGCGGGCGTCTGGGCGCCGCCAGACCCCCAGGCGAGGTTCTCGCCGACGATCCAGCTCCGGCCGCTGCGCAGGTAGTCGCCGCGCTTGATGCGGTCGAGCATCGTCGAGCCACCGGGGCTGACGTGGTCGAAGAAGCGCTCGCTGACCATGAGCCGCGCGTAGGTCTGGGCGGTGGAGCGCAGTTCGGGATGCTCACGCAGCGCGGTGAGGCCGCGGCTGGTGCGCTCCTCGTTGAGCAGGCACAGCGTGGTCTCCCGGGCGTCGCTGAGCGCCATCGTGTCCGGGCTGTCGTTCTGGCCCTCGCAGTCGGCGGCGAGGCCGGCGGCGGGCACGGTGAGGCCGAACGCGAGGGCGGCGGCGAGAGCGGTGGCTGTGCGGGTGAGACGCTGCATCCCTCCCAGAATCGGCCCGGCTCGGCCCGTCAGTCGCCTTCTCGTGGTTCAAACCCGACAACTGTCCACTTCTGCTCAAGATTCCGTGGTACATCGGTCCAGATCGCTGGTAACCGGTCTGGATCTTGGTACCCGGAACGGGGGATTGCGGGCGGCCCGTATCCTTCCTGCGGCAGGCTGGCGGGGCGTAGCTCAGCCTGGCAGAGCGCCGCGTTTGGGACGCGGAGGTCGCCGGTTCAAGTCCGGCCGCCCCGATGCAGTGGGGGCCCCGCGCCGCAGGTCGCGCGCGGGGCTCGCGTCACGCGGCGCGCACCTCGAAGTCCGTGAGCGTCAGCGGGCCGAACGACGTGATGAGCGCGACATCGACGGCGTCACGCCCGCGGCCCACGACGACTCGCCCGGTCCGCGGCTGGTTGTTGCGCGCGTCGAACGTGTGCCAGCGGCCGTCGAGCCAGACCTCGAACCACGCGGCGAAGTCCATGGGCTCCGGCGGGGGCTCGACGCCGATGTTCGGGATGTAGCCGAAGACGTACCGCGCCGGGATGTTCAGGGCGCGGCAGAAGCTGATGGCGAGATGCGCGTAGTCGCGGCAGACCCCCTGGCCGGCGCGATTGACGTCGGCCGCGGTCGTCCACGGGTTCGAGGACCCGGGCAGGAACTCGAGGTGGTGGTGGACGTAGTCGACGACCGCCTGCACGCGCGCCCACCCCGGCTCGAGACCGCCGAAGCGCTGCCAGGCCTCGTGGCCGAGCTCGTCGGGCAGGCAGAACCGGCTCGGCATGATGAAGCTCAGGGTCTCGTCGGGCAGCGCCTCGACCGGGATCTCGCGCGCGTCCAGATCGATGACGTCGTTGGGGCGCGCGAGGGTGACCTCCGCGTCGTAGCGCAGCGTGAACCGGCCGGCGGGGACGTCGATCCGCTCGCAGCGGTTGCCGTAGTGATCGACGTAGCCGTGGTGTCGCGCCGGGGCGTCCCACCGCTCGCTGCGGATCGTCAGCCCGGGCTGGAGGAACGGCATGACCTGCACGATCGCCGAGGCCGGGTGATGGGCCTCCAGGCCGAAGGTGCACCCGACACGGAGATCCAGGCCTGCGTCGTGATGGCCAGGATGCGGGGGCGTCGTCATGTCTACCTCGCAGGATGGCAGCATCGCCAAGCGCCTTCGGGCCGACTACGCTTGCGCGCATGTGGCCCATCATCCTCACCGTCGTCGTCCTCGTCCCGCTGCTCGTGTTCGCGTGGACGAAGACCCGCGCACGCTGACGCCGCGCGCGGCTACTCGGCGGGCGTGAAGCCCTCGGCCGCCCACGCCTTTGCCTCGCTGAGCTGCGCGACGCGGTACACGCGCGCGTGGCCGGGCATGACCAGGCTCAGCGCGCGGATGGCGGGCTTGGCCCAGCCGACGTTGGTGACGATCGCGATGCGCTCGAACGACGCGGGGTGGCTCAGGCCGAGCTTCAGGTCGGCCTTGATCGCGTCGTCGTCGTACTCCTCGAACTCCGGCCCGAGCAGGTAGACCATGCGGACCTTGCCGTACTTGTCGATCGCGCGCTCGATCGCCGGGACGAGGACGTCGCGGTAGTCCTCCTCCTCGACCTCGTCGATCGCCTCGAAGCCGAGGACGCCGGAGGGCATGTCGGGGAGCAGCCGGATCATGCGCCGACTGTACGTCGTCAGGGCGCGGGTAGCATCCACCGTGCTCGCCCCCGTATCTCAGCTGGATAGAGCAGCGGCCTTCTAATCCGCAGGTCCCAGGTTCGAATCCTGGCGGGGGCGTTGTGGAACCGCCAGCAGAGGGGTGGTTTTCGAACCCGGCGCGAGTTGCCCGCCGGGCCGAGGTTCCCCGAGAGTTCCCCGAAGCTCTGTGCCGCAGGCGAGGACGAGCGTTGGACCCGGCTCACTTCGGGTTGCGCTTCCCGACCTCGGATTCCACCTGCTCCGCGAGCTTCCGTATCTCCTCGTCGGACAGCTGGCTCGTATCGCGCAACGCACGGACGGAGTCTTGATGGGCTCGCTCGGCGTCTTGGTGAGCAACCTCTGCGTCCTTGTGGGCCTGCACCGCATCTTGGTGTGCGCGCTCCGCGTCGGCGGCGGTGATGTACGTGCAAACGATCATCACAACGGTAGCCAGAAGCTCGACCCAATTGTCGCCAAGGCGAGATGCGATCGTGACGAATGAAGACGCCGCAGGAACACGAGCGGCAACGTCCCTCGGGCTGAGCCCGTCCGGGGTCGCACGAAGCTCATCGGCGAGTTCGAGTAGTTCATCTGGCCTGAGCTTCGCCTCGCGGACGGCAGTAATCAGTTCCACCGGCACCGACGGCTGCCGCCGCCGTTGGACCAGCTGGCGATCACAGACGGGGCAACGCTTTGCGCTCACGGTCATCGTGACATCGCCGTAGTCGTCGCGCATGTGTGAGAACGGCGGTGTGCCCTTCCAGCCACAAGACAGGCAGACCGCTTTGGGAGGCGGCGGGTCTCTTCGGCGCTGAGACATGGCCGCAATGCTCGCATCCTGATCGGCTGGCGGTCGAGAACATGCGTGCGGTCCGGAGCCCGTGCAAGCCTCGACGAATGAGCACTCTTGAGCTTTCTGAGAAGCGCGTCGTCACCCTTCGCGACGCGCTCGACAAATGCACCGGCGCGAGCTTTGATGACTGGGTCACGATGCCCAGTGCTGGCTGGGGTCGCCCGGCGATCACAATGCTTGCCGGCATATTCGACCCCGGTGGTGATGAGCCTGAAACTCGTCCGCTGGTCGGACATTCACTCGCGGTCTACGAGCCGGACCCGCGGCTGTCCCTGGTGTGGCCCGTCCCAGAAGACGACAGTTTCCTGGATCGCTCGCGCCGCTTCGAGCCGGAGTGGCTCACGCAGGACACCCATGATTGGGGGCGGGCCGAGCGGAACTGGGCCATCGTTCTCCTGAGTGGCGCCCCGATCTGGCAGGAGCCGGTGTGGTACCTCGACTGGGGGTCGGGCAACGGCGGCTACGTCGCCGACTTTCGGCCTGACTTCGAGAAGTCCGATCCCGCCGAGGTCCCGCTGATCAAGGAGTGGACGGCAAGCAGGTGGTCTATCGGGCTGGCTTCACTCCTCAACGGGTTCGCGGCGACAGGCGACTGGTTCCGGTTTGACCCGACCTCCAGCCTGGTGCCGTCGCCGTCGCCGGTACACCCGGTCGACGGCGCACGACTTCCGTAGGTTCATGCCGTCGTGGCCTCAGGCGACCCGAGCGCCTGTTTTGCCGCCTGGAGAAGCGCAGTGCCGATCGTCAGGCGTGCGGCGGCATCGACCCGCCCATACCCGTCTCGCTCGGCGATGTCACGGTCTGCGTCGCTGAGCCACGAGATTGCGTCATCGAGACCGTGCCCCTGCGGTGCGGACGGCTTCCGACCAAACGGCGCCCGTGTCACCGTCGCCCCCGGGTCCAGGCAAGACGCGGAGCGCGGCAGCGGCCAACTCGGCTGCTTCGGGCCGCTGTGCTTCCTCGTAAAGGTGTTCAATCAGGTGGAGCGCGAGTCCGGCGGTGTGACAACTCTGCAGGGCGGGGCTCTGGTTGATCTTGGCCATCGTCTGTACTTCCGTGTGGGTAGGGGCTAGCGACCGTGCGAACGACGCTTCCCGCTGGGTTATTCACGCCCGGCCTCGACTGGGCCGTGGCGCGCTTTCGGGATCGAGTCTGGCACCCGCCGGGAGGGCGATCAAGAGTCACTGACCGAAGTGGTCAATGGCGGTCCGAAGCGGTCGCTCTCGTCCAGGGCCTTGGCGCACCGCGCTCGGTGTGCAGCCGCATCCACATTTCGAGTGGGCCGTGATGCGGAGAGCGGCGAAGTCTGAGTATGTTTGCACCTCGGGTCCACTTCTTGGTTCTTAGGAGCATTCATGCGCACACGTCACCTCCTTGTCACGGCGCTCGCGGGTGCCGCCTTTGCGTTTGCCGGGATTGGCGCGGAGTCGTGCGGCGAAACGGCAACGTCCGACGAGTCGAACGAAGAGCAGGAGCAGAGCGCCGAATCGTCAAAGCCGAGCGAGACGAAGTCTGCTCCGAAATCGAAGTGGGAGCAGGTCCAAGACGGCGTTGACGAGATCTGGGGCGACCAGCTGCGAAAGGTGTCGCGATCAGACAACGTGATCTACGTCGACACGGACGTGGCCGACAACTTCAACAACGGAGCGATCCTGGGCGGCCAGGACAGGGACGTCGGCGACACCTTCAAGTTGGTCTATGCCGACGTGGGCATGAACCCGAAGCGCGTCGTGGTGGACGGGTACTTCCCGCTGGTCAACAAGTCGACCGGCAAGGAATCGACCGACGTGGTGACAACGCACGAGATCACGCGTGCGGAGGCCGCCGAGGTCGTCTGGGACAACACCGACACGATCGAGTGGGACGGCTACCGGACCTTCAAGCACTACGTGTTCGACTGAGCAGGGCGAAGCTCCGTCACGTTGCTGTCGGCGGCAAAGACTCGCCGGCCAATGGCGTCGGCGATCTCCGCGTCCGCCGAGGGGACCCACTTGCCGTAGAGGTCGGCCGTGGTCGAGATCTGCTCGTGGCCCAGGCGCTCCTTGATCATCGCGAGGGGAGCGCCGTCCGCGAGAGCGAGCGTCGCTGCCGTGTGGCGGAGGTCGTGAAACCGCAGGCCGTGGAGCCTCGCGGGTAGCGCGGGCTCGCGGCGCTTCGCTGGGTCGGCGTTGTCGGGGTCGCCAACGATCGCAACCTTGAAGACCTTCTTGTAAAAGCGGTTGTGGCGGACCGGGTACCCGCCGCGGCGTTCGCCGTTCGGGTTGCGCGGCGGCAGGAGGACCGGCGTCGTGAACAGCAGCCGGTCCGGGTCGCTCGGGTCGTCTGTCCATCCGAGGTCCGCGTAGTCGCGGTCCTTCGGCCGCTCTCGCGCGACGGCGTACCCGTGCTGGCTCGGCTCGCCGGGGTCCGCGAGGGCGGTGCGGAGCGCCGGGACGAGCCCGTCCGGGATCTTGAGCCGCCGCTGAGCTGCGGCCGACTTCGGCGGGCCGACCTCAAGTCCCTTGTCGTCCCTCAGGCTCTCTGCGGAATTGTTGACCTCTTTCATCGCGTACCGCACCGTGATCTCACGGTGGAGGACGTCAAGGTCCCGACGACGTAGCGCCCAAAGCTCCCCGGCGCGGAGCCCGCAGGTCCCGGCGATGTAGACCGGCAGGCGCCAGGGCTCCGGCAGCGCCTCAGCGAGCGCGCGTAGCTCGTGGCCCTCAAGGTAGACGTACGAGCGCCGGACGCCAGCCCGCCGGGCGGTAGGGAACTCGACCGCATCACACGGGTTGACAGCGATGTACCCGCGCCGAGCCGCGAGCTTCAAGAGGGAGGAGAGGACGCCGAACACGCGACGCGTCGTGTTAGGTGCGCGGATCGAGCGAACGTCGTTGACGAAGTCCTGGCACTCCTTAGTCGTGATCGAGCCGACGCGGGCGCTGTGGAAGCGGCACGGCTGGTCGGGGTGGAGCGGGTGGTAGTCGGGCTGGACGCCGCCGATGATCCACCACCGCAGGATCGCCTCGTACCCGGCGCGCGTCTTCGGCGCGAGGCCCTTGGCGACCCAGACGGCGCGGATCTCGTCTGCGAGGGACGCGAGGGTGAGCGACGACTTCTGCGGGTCGACGTACGAACCCGTGAGCACGTCGGAGTCTTGTTGTGTGATCCAGCGGTCAGCCTCGCGCTTCGTCCTGAACACGCGCTCGCGGCGGTTGCGATCGCTCGGGTCCCCGGCCGGTCGCCATCGCGCCTGCCAGATGGTCGAGCCGTCCGCGCGCTTGCGGACCTTCCCGTTCGTCTTGAGCGCGCGGACGTGCCCGGGCATCGCTCAGCCCTTCGCCGGACGCGCGAGGGCGTCGGGGTCGTAGGTGTCGCGGATCTTCTTGGCGAGGCAGCCCGTCGCCTTGACGTTGAGCTCCTCGCCGATCGCCTTCATGGTCTTGCCCTCGGCATAGAGCACGATGGCGCGCCTCATCAACTTCGCGTCGATGAACGCGCCGCTCGGGGCCTGCTTCTTCGGGGGCTGCTTCGGGGTGGTCTTGCGAGGCATAGCGCCGGACTCCTTAGTTGAACGCTGCCGTTCAACTAACCGTAGTGACGGCATGTTGCGTTTCCAACTCCGCGGGGAACTCGGCGGGGAACTTCTGCAACGGGATCGCCATTCGCCCCGCGAACAATGGGCAAACGGAGGAGGGGCCTGCGGATCGTGGAACCGCGACGAGGGGTCGCCCGCCGGGGAGCGAGCCCGATTCGCCTCCCGGCGGGTGACTACAGGCGCGACTGAGGGTCTGGGCTGACTCTCGGCCTGGTCCCGGCTCGCCCGCCATGCGGTCTAGCCGGGCGGGGCTCGGCCTACAACTCTGGGGGGATGCGGCACCCCACGGGCGCGCGTCCTCGCGTGGCCATCGCGCCTCTACGTCTGTAGCGCCTCTCGCGGGACTAGCGCCTCTGGGGGAGGAGCAATGAGACGCGGCCTGACACTCCCACGAAGAACCCAGAGGCGCTAGCGAGGCTAGAGACGTAGCCCTCTTCGGCTGGGCGCCTGTGGGTGTCATTCGTCGCCTCTGGGCGTCGAACGCTGCCCGGAGGGCGTCGACTTCCGGCGCTTGACCTTGTTCCTCGGCGAGGGCTTGCGGCCCCAGTAGTGCGGGCCCTGGTAGTCCTCTTGCCACGTCCCAATCCGGAGCTCTTTCCGAGCCCACTGAGTCACCCGGCGATCGAAGCCCTCGGCTTCCATCTGAGCGAAGACTGCTTTGGCGGGCACGCGAGAGACGCCGGCCATGATCTCCGACAGCTTGGTCGTCGCACGGGACCGCTCCGAGTCTGGCCGAGCGGATCGGCGCTTGGCGTCCAGCACGTCGTCGGCGCGTAGCCCCGTCTCCCGCGTGTCGGCAATCCGGCTCGTGGTCAGCGTCCGTGCTCGCCTGCCCGTCCCGGCGGTGACGGTCGCCTCTTGGATGCGGAATTCGAACGCAGGCGGCTCGGCCGAGTAGTTGCCCTTGGCTCGGACGACGACCACCCGCCCGTCCTCGTGCGGGTGGCGGGCGACAAGCAGACTCGACCGGCTCAGCGCGTTGAACGCCGGGGTCCCGCTGACCATGTCGCGGAAGGTCCCCTCGCGCTTGTTCGGATGCATCGAGGCCAACATCGCGCAGTCCGTCGCCTGCGCGATCCCGCGTAGAGGTGCGAGCGCGTCCCGGACCTGCTTGTCCTTCCAGCTGTCTGTCTGGACTCCGAGGTTGTCGAGCAGCTGGTCGAAGTAGACGAACCGGACCCCCACGTCCTCGATGTACGCACGCAGTGCGTCCGCGTCAGTTCGTACATCGAGCGCACCGCCCTTCGGCCCGGCCTCGATGTACTCCACGCGGCTGAGGTCAGCGCCCGCTGCCTCGAGACGAGGCACCCAGATGTGATCCCACGCATCCTCGTCGCCCACGAAGACCACCCGCTCGGGAGTGCCCTTGAGATTGCCGGGGAGTTCGCCCCGAGTGATGCGCGCCGCCTGCCACGCGGTGAGGTTGCCCTTGCCGACGCCCTCTTCTCCGATCTGAAGGTTCAGGTATCCGAGCAGGACCCTCTCGTGCCAAGCCCACCGGAACGGCTGCGATCGGCTGAGGTCCGCGTTACGGGTTGTCAGGCCGCTCGCGTGTCTCAGGACGGCGCTCTGCTTGACCCGCTTCGCCATGGCGGCGATCGGAGATCCAGAGACGAGCCATGACGGGAGATGCCTCTCCGTAGTGGTCATCGGCCGCTCCGCTTCCGTCGCACGACTCGGGCGGCGAGCACGCGGTGCAGCGTCTCAGGGTCGCCGCCGCGCCGGAGGTAGTCCGACAGGTCCTCGTTTCGCTCGGTGAGTCCGAGGCGGCGCAGGTCGAACACGCGGGCGTTTACCCCGGCGTCCCGGAGACGAGCGGCACGGTCGGCGGCGGCTCGCTCGAACTCAACGTCAAAGGCGACGACAACGTGATGGCCTCGTAGCTCGTCAGCCCACTCGTCACGCCACGTGTCGACGCCGCCCGTGACCGAGGCCGCGGGAATGCCGAGGGAGAGAAGCCGCAGCGCGTCGATCTCACCTTCAACGAGGAACAGCCGTGTCGGCTCGGCCTGGGGCTGCGGGTACAGCGGCCAGGTCCACGCGCCTGAGCCCTTCGGCTTCATCATCCTCGCGCCCTGCGCAGGTACTCGGGTCTTGATGGCCGCCAGTTGGCCGGTCGGGCCGTCCATAGGGAACACCAGTCGTGCCCCATCCCAGCCGATCCGGTGCTCTCGCATCACACGGCGGCTGATTCCGCGGCGCACGAGGTATCGACGTGCGCGGCGTCCCTCCCGCAGACGAAGCGATAGGTGCCAGTCGTCCACCTCATCCAAGTGAGGTAGCGGCGGGGCGTCCGCGGTGCGGTGACGTGGGGGTGAGCGTCGGGCTAGCTCCTGAGCGATCTCGTCCTTGTCCGCGGCTGCGTCGAGGCCGAGTTCCAGCGCCAGGAAGTGCAGCTCACGGCCCTCGCATCCGAACGTCCAGCAGCCGATGAACCACTGGGCGTGGCCGTCGTCGCCGGTCTTGAAGGTCGCGTTCGCCGCCTTCCCGCAAGATGGGCAGCGATACTCGATGCGGTCGTTGATCTCGGGCCGCTCGATACGATTACGCGAGGACCCCCCAGCGGAGTTCTGGCGACGCCCGCCCTTCCCGGCGGGCGCGCCACTGTCGGGGGCCATCTCAGGCGCTCGCAGGGACGGCGCTGCGGCGCAGATACTCGGCCCACTGGCGGCCCGCGATCCGTCGGCCACGGCCGGAAGGCAGCACGGTGTAGCTGAGGTGGCCCTCTTCGACCCAACGCCTGACGCGGCGCGCATCGACGCCGCACATCGCGCCGATCTCCTCATAGGTGTAGAGCCGGTCTGGCTCGATCGTTCCGCCGACGGTCGGCGATAGCTGTTTAGACACGGGTGATGATCTCCTTCAGGAGTCGTCACCGCCGCGTCCGCCAGCTGCTCCCTCCGCAACTTCGAGGGTCCTCTGTCCACCCGTGCGGTAGGGGTTTCGGAGAAAGAACCCTATCGCCCGACCGGGCGGATCCGAAGAACCCACGCGGGACCAGGGGAAACGCCGGACGTCGCCCGCTGCGGTCCGTCGGGCTTCGGAGCGAGGGCGCGGACGCTTCCCCCTGAGGCGCGGCGCCTGTCCGTCTCGCCCACGCCGCGGCGCGTCTCGCAGCCGGTCGGGTACGTGAGTGGG
Source organism: Actinomycetota bacterium (assembly GCA_005788585.1). The sequence goes on from SYBY01000139.1 coordinate 11,764, forward strand.
GAAGGGTCTGGGTTCGCCCGCGGGGGCTGGGAGGGACGGGCCCTACTTCGGTCGCTTCGGGGATGAGCTCGGCCGGTCGCAGGAAGAGGCCGGTGAGGCGCTCAGGCTGCTCGGCTTGCCGGTCGCTCGCCCAGGCCAGTGGCTCGCGCGTTCAACGCGCGTACGTACGCGAGGCGTGACGTGGCCGGCCCGTCTCCGGATCGCGCCGATATCGCTCGTCCCCTGAACCACCCCGGATCTTGCTAGCCCCAGCTATGGGCATGCTGGTACCGGCTCGCGCCCCTTGTGAGGCACTCGTTGGATGAGCTCACTGCTAAGGAAGCTGTCGTCCTGAAGTCGGTACCAGGTGTTCGAGTCGGCCGCGGCCGCGACTTCGACCACCCGACACATCACCAACACCTTCTCTCCAACGCTGACCGGCGGCTCTTCGGCGGCTGGGGCATCCGGCTGAGGCGCGATGCGCGGGTACGCGGAATCAGTGTCGTATGAGTACGACCCTGGGTCTGGGTCAGACTCGCCTTCGGCAACCCGAAACACAACGCCGCGAGGTGTTGTCGTACTCGTCACGCGCCCGGTCTCAGCCTCGCTGGTATCGGGTTGAGTCAAAGACGAGTATCCGAAGAAGGCTGCGAGTCCGACGGCGACAACGAGAAGCGCCTCTGCGAGCAGTACGTCGGTCGGCCCGTTGCTCGTGGCCGCGACGAGGCCGCTGGCAATGCCGACCCCAACTGCGCCAGCGATCCAAGGGCCAGTGGCTCCGAGGTCGCTGACCAGCCCAACGACGAGTCCGACTACCCCGACAAGCACGAGGAGGACGGCAATCGCCTTTATCGGGATCGGCTGCCTCATCAGTTGATGATTCTATGGGTGCCAGGCGTCGTGGGAAGTCGACCGTCGACGCTGGCCTGGCGGCGAACGGCGGCGCCCCGCTACTCGATGGCCAGGTCGAACCAGAGGGCGACGCGGGGTGAAAGCAGCTTTGGGTGGTGGTGCGCGAAGTCGATGAGTTCCGCATCAGCGATGCGGCGAACCAGGCCGTGGTCCTCGCCGTCGTACGTCTCCGATGTCGCGTAGGCGAAGGCGTCGGTGTCGGTCGGGTCGATTGCAGCCGCCAGACCTGCGACGTCGACGGGCGTCGACCCTGTCTTGACCTGGACCACGCCACGCCGCTTGGAGTCGCGGTGCAGCATTGACCACTCATACACGGGCGTGTCCCGCTGGCGAGCGCGAGGGAGCGCGACGTAGCCGAGGTCTACCTGCATCCAGACGTAGATCAGGTCTTCGACGTCGTACGGGTCGAGGTACTCCTTGAGCACCTCTTTCGCGGTGATCCGCGGCAGCTCCACCGGCTCCCCGGTCAGCCGTCCCCATAGGTACGGGGTCAGGCGCTGCGCCGCCGGATCATGCATCTGACAGAAGCTTTCGCCTTGTCCGACAAAGCGCCGGATGACGCCACCCGGCACCTCAAGCTCATTGAGGGCCTTCGGGGCCCATTGGACGTCGCGAACCTGGTGAACATCGACCAGCTTGGCGGCGTCACTCCCGTCGTATCGATACGGCCCGGTGATCCGACACACCCAGTAGCCACCGTGCACGTCACGGGTCCAAATGAAGTCGCCAACCTGTGCCTTCTCGCCGAACCGGCGGACGATGGCGGCTGGCTTGCGGCCCCAGCCCTCACGCTCCTCGATGGCTTGGCACGCGAGGTCGAGCGAGGCGGCAGCGGGAAGCTCGTCCATGCGCCAGCCAATCCCGATCAGGCCCCGATCCCGGCAGTGCTGCTCCTGAGCCGCGTGGTTGGTATGGAGCGTCGACCGCAGCTTGGTGCGCCAGAGGGTCGGCAGCTTGGGTTGGGTCGCCGGCATCGTCGGCATTCTGTGTACACAGCTTCGCCCTACCAAGCAACCAGCCATGGAAGACCCGACCGCCGGCACGTACAAACAGCTCACGCTCTCGAACTGGCAAGACCCTGACCCGATCAGCCAGAAATTCGCCCTGCGTAGCCCGATTGTGGGCATGCGTCCAATGGAGGGCAACGATTGGGCCCGCCAGATCCTCGCCGTCGATCTCGGGCCGCAGGTGCCGGAAGACGTTCGGGATGTTTTCGGCGTTGCCCGTGGTTGCCTCGTCTATGGCTGGTTCTTTTACCCGCTGTTCCGTCTCGGACAGGAGCAGCTCTACCGGCTAGGCGAGATGGCAGCTCGAGACCGCGTCGAGCAGATCGACGGCAAGCGCCCGAAGGACTTTGCTAGGGCGATCAAGCGCCTCGTTGAACTTGGAGAGATCGACGAGCGTGATAAGGATGATTGGCACCTCTTGCGGAAAGCGCGCAACCGAAGCTCCCATCCAGCGTACGCAACGATGATGCCGCCTGGTGTCGTGTTGGCGACACTCAAGGGGGTCGCCCACCGAATCAACCGGCTGTTCGTACCCGGTCGGTAGGCGCATTCGCCGCAGTACGTCGGGGCACCAGCCGTAATCGACGAGTATGTGCTTAGCAGTGGACAGTAGCTGTGCAATAGGGAACGCGGGTGCGCGCACGGCTGATGAGTATGTCCCGCATTCAGATTGAGAACCCGGACGCGCGCTCTCCCTTGCTCTTGGTCGGAATCCTGGCCTTCCAAGCGCGCCGGGAAGCTCCAGCTCTCGCTGGTGGTTTCGCCCGGAGTTGTCCGCCGGGAGGCAGGACCCCGAGAGTGGCCCCGGCGTGGCACGCCATCATGGTTGGCGAAAAGACTCCACGAGTCCGTATGCTCACGAGCTCATGAGTGAATCGAATGTGCCAGTCGAGACAGCGACGGCCGTCTCCGGGCCGCAGGCGGCGCCCCCGCGGGAGCCGAAGCCGAGCGTTGACAGGCTTGACGAGCTTGCGAGGCGGATCCTCAGCGGTGACATCATCCTGCCCAAGTTCCAGCGGAACTTCGTGTGGGAGCGTGTGCAGATTCGCGACCTCCTGGACTCGATCGTTCGCAATTACCCGATCGGGAGCGTGCTGCTTTGGCAGAGCCGCGAGGAACTACGCAGTGAGCGGCGGATCGCAGACCTTGACGTTGAACTTCCGCGCGCGGATTACCCCGTGAACTACCTCTTGGATGGGCAGCAGCGGCTCTCGGCGATCTGCGGGGCGATGTACTGGACTGGCGATGCCGCGCGCAGTCGGTGGAACCTCGTGTATGACCTCAGGAAAGAGACGTTCGAGCACCTCGATACGCTCGAAGATCCGCCGCTTCACAGGATCCGGCTCAACAAGCTATCGGACCCGACTGCGTTCTTCCGTCACGTGGCGAGCCTCGACACGCTCAACGCGCCCGACAAGGACGACCTCAAGGCGCGGGCCGATGCTCTGTTCGGGCGCTTCAAGGACTACAAGGTTGCCACGGTGACCCTCGGTGAGATGCCGCTCGATGACGTGGCGCCGATCTTCGAGCGGGTCAACAGTACGGGGACGCCGCTGACGATTGTCGACCTGATGCGTGCCGCCACCTGGAGCCAGGACTTTGACCTCCTCGACGCGATTGACGACATCCGCGACGACCTCGTGGACAAGGGGTTCGGCGAGATCGATCGCAAGGTAATCCTTCGCAACCTCTCGGCCGCTGCTGGCCGAGGCTTCTCGGCTGACAGCATCGACCAACTTCGTCACGAGAACGTGGAGACACTCAAGGCCGCAGCGGCCGCGACCGGCGAAGCGTTCAAGCGGTCCGTCGACTACCTCACCACGCAGATTGGCGTCCCAGGGGCGGAAGTTGTCCCATACGCAAACCAGCTCACCGTCCTCACTGAGATCTTCCGCCGCCTCCCTATTCCTTCTGCTGCGCAGTTCGAGGCGATCGATCGGTGGTTCTGGAAGACCTCGCTTGGGGGCTACTTCGGCGGGTGGAATACGGGCACGATGGCGAGTGATCTTGTGGCGGTGGGGGCGTTCGCGGCAGGGACCGTTCAAGAGGTTGAGATCAACGTTGTGCGGCCCCACTCGGACATCTGGCGTATGCGTCAGTTCCGCGCGAACAACGCGCACGCCAAGCTGCTTGCGATCGTTCTCGCTCACCATCAGCCCGTGGACCTGTTGACCGGCCAGCGCATTGACACGGCGAAAGCACTGGCCTGGAGCAACAACAAGGAGTTTCATCACTTCTTCCCCCAGGCCTATCTGAAGCGTGCCGGCGAGTCCCGGGTCCGGATCAACTGTCTCGCCAACTTTGTGATGCTGACGTCTGCGAGCAACAAGACGATCTTGGATCGTGATCCTTCTGACTATCTCGTCGATGTCGAGCGCGCTGCCGGGGAGAACCTCGATCAGTGGCTGGCGTCGAACCTGGTGTCGCGTGAGGCGTTCGAGGCAGCCAAGGCTGACGATTTTGACCTGTACCTCAAGCTGCGTGCCGACACCATTCAGTCGGCGGTGCTGCCGCTCGCTGGCTGGGAACCTGAGAACGAAGACGAGCCGGGAGTCACCGCAGCAGAAGTCCTCGAAGACGAACCATCCTGAGCCCTTACCAGGCGAGGCTGCAGGGGGAGGACTGACGGAGCCCGGTATCAAAGACGGTGCGTCCGACGGCATCGGCCAAGGCCGCGCCCACGGAGGACACGTGCTTGCCATAGAGGTCGACGCTTTCGCCGGGGAGGCTCGGGGTACGCCGCGAAGTGGTGCGCCGCCGCCGTAGCGAGCGACCGCTTGCTGGCAAGGCTCGATCGGCGGGGGCTCAGCGAGCGCATCTACGGCGCTCAGCCGGACGGCCGTCGTGGGCTCCTCGTTCCCCGAAAGGTTCCCCGCGGTGGCGGTTGCCTGCGGCTTGTTACGGTCCGAAGCGGTCCGCAAGAACTGAGGAAACGACCAGAAAGCATGGCGCCTTTCCCAGGAATCCTGGGCGATTAGCGGCCTGCCCCTACCCCGCTTCTGATCCGCAGGTCCCAGGTTCGAATCCTGGCGGGGGCGTGGGTGGTCGTGCGACGCCTGGGGGGTCACCCCTCATGCGCTCCGACCCGTCCCAGGGGACTCTTGCTGCACACGCGGGGCCATCCGGGCTCTCGCGCCACACCAGGAGACCCCGCATGTCCCACTTCACGCTCACCCTCGCGTCTCGTTCCCGCCGCGCTGCGCTCTGCGCCGCCATCGCCGCATGTGCCGTCGGCGGTCTCGCCGGTGAAGCCGCGGCGACCCAGATCAACGGCGACGTCTCGACCTTCACCGTCAGTGATGGCATCGAGGCCGGCCAGGCCCCGCTCAACGGTCCAGACGTCTACCAGGTGGATGTGGCGGTGGTGAATGGAGAAAGCGTCTGGAAACTGACAACCGAATCACCGATCCGCATGATCGCCGGGGCCTGCACCCGGATCAGCGGGGCGAACAACGTCGCGGGGCCGTCGGAGGTCCACTGCAAGCGTGCCGCCGAGCCCGGTGAGAGCCGCGCGATCCTCGGTGGCGGCGACGACAGCTTCGTCGCGGCGCCCGGGTTCCCCGACCGTCTGCGCCTGGTCGGTGAGGACGGCAACGACGTCCTGACGGGCGGGGAGGCCGACGACGTCATCAACGGCGGCGACGGCGACAACGTGCTGACCGGCAACGGTGGCAACGACAGCCTGACGCTCGGCAACCCGCCGCGGACGCAGTTCGCCAACATCCCGAACGGGACGAACACGATCACCGGCGGGCCGGGCAACGACTTCATGTTCGGCGGTGACGGCAACGACGCCATCGACGGCGGTGACGGCAACGACTCGCTCGGCGGTGGCCGCGGCATCGACGTCCTGAACGGCGGCGAGGGCGACGACGGTCTCAACGGCACCGAGGACGCGTTCCAGAAGCGTGATTCGCTGACCGGTGGCGGCGGGACCGATCAGTTCACGGCCGACATCCTCGACCAGGTCTTCGCCCGCGACGGCATCGCCGAGCGCATCGGCTGCAAGCCGGTCCGCTTCCTGACCGACCCGCTGGCGTTCGCCGAGGTCGACCTGAAGGACATCATCGTGTTCGGCGACCCGTGCCCGGTGGTCCTGCGCGCGCCGAAGAACGAGACGCCGTCGGGCGCCATCCGGTCGTCGACCGCGAAGGTGTCCTCGGGCGTGGCCCGGATCGCGGTGCGCTGCACCACGACGAAGGCGTGCACCGGGACGGTCCGGATGCGCCTGGCCCGCAAGGGATCGACCACCGTCCGCGCGACCTACCGCGTGGCCGGCAAGAAGACGCGCACGCTGTCGCTGAAGCTGCGCTCGTCCGACGCGGCGAAGGTCACCACCAAGGGCGTGAAGGCGACCGTGACGCTCACCGAGAAGGGCAAGGCCGGCGACAAGACGGTCACCCGCGCGGTGACGGCGAAGCGATAGCCCACGGGAGGCCCCCGCCGAGTCCTGGCGGGGGCGCTTCCGCGGAAGCGTCAGGCCACGAACGTGATGTCGGCGTAGTCCGTGAGCGGCGCGGCGAGCGATTCGGGCTGGCGGCGCAGCGGGTCCCGGCTCGGAAGGCGGTCGAAGCTCAGGCCGGCGAGCTGCTCGATCTCGGCGATCGGCCGCTGCCAGGTCTCATGGGCTCCGAAGACGAACTCCTCGGGGGCGAGGTAGGTCTCCTGGCTCATGAGGTACCCGGTGGCCGTGAGCTCGCGGGTGTCGTCGTGGATGAACGCGATGAGCTTCCAGAACCTCAGCGGGATCTGCGTGCCGAAGCGCGTGGGGTCGTCGTCCTTCAGCACCGGGCCGGTGATGACGGAGATGCGCATCTGGTCCTCGACGCAGTGCTGGAGGGCGTAGTCCTCGAGGCCGAGCCAGATGCCGGCGTTGAACGGCTGCATCTGGGGGACGGCGTTGGTGTAGTGCATCGAGTCGCGGTTGCCGCGGTCGGCCGGTTCAACCGGTCCCCAGATGGGATCTTCGCGGCGCGTCATGTGGCCGCGCGCGAAGCGGGGCGGGTCACCGTAGACGTCGAGGGCGCCGTCGCCGGGCAGCAGCTGCGCCTCACGCGGAATCCGGGGGTCGATGAGCCAGGAGCGCCGTTTTGCGCTCCTCTTCTGGTCGCCGCTGATGTTGACCGCGCTCCAGAGGCACAGGCGCCGCGACTTGCTCATGGCGACGGAGAAGTGCTCGTACTTCAGCTCGGCGGTGCGCTTCCCACGGGGACCGTGCATGAGAACGTCCCGGGGGGCCGTCGTCTTCTTGGGCAGGTTCACGCGGACGGCGGTGCCGGCGCCGAGGAAGGCGGGGTCGAACCCCTCCCGGTCCTCGTACTCCGACACGGCCGCTTCGAGCGGGCCGGTGGCTGGACCGCGCTCACGGTCGGCCGGGGCGGCGGGAATCCTCACCCGCGAGCGGCGCTTCACGCGCGCGAGGGCGTCGAGGAGCGCTGTGGGCTTGACGGCGTGGTTGGCCTCGCCGGGGATGCCGGAGAAGTGCAGGCCGACGGCGCGGCCCTCCATGTCGAGAACGGCCGAGCCGGAGCTGCCGCGCAGCGTCGACGCGTCGTGGGTGAAGTACCACGGCTTCTTGTCCACGACCAGGGCCTTGCCCGGCGAGACGCGCTTGACGTCGAAGATGTCGCCGAAGACCCCCTTCGCGTCGGCGTCGTCGAGCATCCCGCCGGTGTCGCGGGAGGGGAAGCCGACGACGGCGATGTCCATCTCGCTGTGCGGGTCGGTCCGGCTCAGCGGGATCGGCTCGGGCATGCGGTCGTCGGGCTGAAGTTCGAGGAACGCGACGTCGGGGGCGGACGTGTCGTGGTCGGCGATGAAGAGGACGCGGGCGACGTCGATGTCGAGAGGGCGGGACCGGCCGGTGGGGCGGTGCTCCTCGCGGAAGTCGAGGCGGGTCTGAACGGGCCGACCGGTCGCGGGGGTGACGATGGGGCCGTAGCCGCGGCCCTCTCGGCGCGCGAAGTTCTCGGCGACGTGGCGGTTGGTGACGACCGTGCGCTCGGCGATGAGCCAGCCGGTGCCGCCCCAGCCGAAGGCCGGGTGGTCCCGGAACTCGATGCGCCCGACGGACCCCACGCACGGCTCGATGCGGGCCCGGGCGGCGAGCAGCCGGGCCGCGAGCGTCTTGCTGCGAGGCATGACGATCCGGCCGTTGCGGACCAGCAGCGCCGGCCGGGTGAACTGCAGGATGACCGCCTCGGTCCGTGGCAGCGGGAGACGGCCCTCCCGGCCGGGCGACGCGATCACGGCCCGGATGAGATCGGGAGTGGTTCCGGCCTCGGCAGCGCCGGGGAGCGGGCTGCCCGCCTCGATGATGGCGGACAGCTCTCGGGCGACGGGGGTGTCACGCAGGACGTCGGTGAGCTGCGGCATGAGCGTCTCCTGACGATGCTTGCTCGTGAGCGATCCGTGCCCGATGGTCGGCGGATACGTACCGCCGGACCATGCACGAGTTATCAACCTCGGTCAAGCTGTCTCGGATCAGCACCGGGCAGGCGCCGGCGGTCACGGTCTGCGCGGCACGCACGTCCGGTAGGACCGCGTCTCGACCAGGCGGCGGGTGCGCACCTTGCGACCGTTGCGCGTGACCGTGACCGCCTTGCGCACCCGGATGACCGCCTTGACCTCGTAGCGGCCGCGGGGCAGGCCCCGCAGGTCGATCGTCGAGCGCAGCCGGCCGTCGGCGTACCGGACCTTGACCGGCTTGCCGTTGACGTACACGGCGGTGGAGACCACCTCGGCGCGACGCACCCGCTTGGACAGGCGGATCTCGAAGCGGCGGCGGCTCTTGCAGACCCGCGGCGCCGTCTGCGAGACGGCGACCACCTGGACATCGGGCGCGCCGCTGGCTGCGCCGACCGCCGGCGGTGTCTGCGACCCGGCCGCGCGTGGGATCGGCGCCCAGTCCGGCGTGACGTCCTCGGGGCCGGACGTCTCGGGATCCTTCGTCAGGCGCCGCTGGTCGGTGCCGTCGGCGTTCATCGTGTAGATCTCGATGTTGCCCGGGTCGAAGTGCTCGGACGGCTGCTCGCCGTGACCCTCGTCCTCATCGGCGGCCACGGTGGCTTCCGGTTCCTCGACCGGTTTGATGCGCCCGTCGCGCGTCGACTGGAAGGCGATGCGTGTGCCGTCGGGAGACCACGCCGGGGCGTGATCGGAGTACATGGGCACGCCGCCCTCGGTCTCGTGGGCCCGCGCGACCGGGGTGCCGAGCGAGCGGACCACGGGGTCGGTCAGCGGCCGCGGGCTCGTCCCGTCGGCGTTGACGACCCAGATCGCGGCGCCGGCGCTGTCGTCTCCGCGCACGTAGGCGACCCGCGCGCCGTCCGGCGACCAGTTCGGCTGCGATTCGGAGATCTCGGCCTCGTCGGCCAGTTCGACGGCCAGACCGGTGACCAGGTCGTAGACCCACACGCCGGTCGCCGGCCCGAAGCCCTTGCGGAAGACGATCCGGCGACCGTCCGGCGACCATGAGGGCTGCGCGTCGTAGGCGCGGCGGCCGTGCGTGGTCGGCGGGATGACCAGGGCCGTCTCCGTGCCCGTCGCGAGGTCCTTGACGTACAGGTCGGCCTTCGCGCCGTCGCCGCGCCGGAACACGAGTTTCGTCCCGTCCGGCGACCACGCAGGCTCGTACTCGGCGCCCGACCCCGAGCCGGGCCGGGTGTCCGTGACCTGGACGACGCCCGTGCCGTCCAGCCGCATGATGTAGATCTCGGGGTCCGTGCTGCCGTCCGGCGCCGGCCGGTTCGAGCTGAACGCGATGTGGGTGCCATCGGGCGAGACCGCGGGATGGATGTCGTTGATGGGCACGGGGCCCTCGCCTTCATCCTCCTCGCCGCCGCCCATGCCGTTCGGCGGTCCGCCGCGGCCCTCGGGCGGACCGGAGCCCTCGCCGTGTTCGCCCCCCTCGTCGCCCTCATCACTTGCAGGTGCGAGGCCGTTGTCGGTCAGCTGCCGGACGTCACTGCCGTCCGGGCGCATCGCGTAGACCTCGAAGTCCGTGGATCCATCACCCGCGGGACGCTCGCTGGAGAACACGATCAGCCCGTTGTCGCCGGGGAAGGCCGAGCGTGCGGTGTCGGAATCGGTCACCACGATCGCGGCGGCGGCAAGTGCGGCGAGGCCGGCGGCAAGTGCGGCGGCGCGGGGGCGGAATGGGGCGCGCATCGGAGTCTCCATGCGGTCGCGGGTCCGGCGACGCGGTCAGCGGGAGGGTCCGCCGCATCGCCTGCGGGTCTGGGTCAACTGTGGCTGACCTGCGATGCGGTGGGAACCGTAATCCGTCCGGAATCGCCTGCGCGCTTCCGCGGATCTGCGGCCCGTGGAACCTGATGAAGGTCCGTAGTAACGGCGGTCTCAGGTGGCGGCGCAGCTCGGATGATCGGCACACCTCGATCGGTGGACCATGTGGGCACATTCGATTCGAGGAAGGGATCCCCATGCGCACCGTCTTCCGCAGAGCGCTGCCCGTATTCGCCACCGCAGCTGCCGCGGTACTGCTCACGGTCCCCACGGCCGTCGCCGCCCCCGGGGGCGACGAGGACGAGACGACCGCCGGCAACAACCTGTCCTACCCCCTGATCTGGGGGGAGGGGCCCGGACTGACGATCCCCGGCACCTTCGGGTCGGAGTCCTTCACGGGCGACAGCGCCCTGGTCGACCACGACGGCGACGTCGCCACGGACCCGGTACAGGTCTGGCTGCAGCAGGACCTCGGCAACACGTGGCAGGCGGGGTCCTGGGATGCACTGGCGAACGGCCAGGCACTCAATGTGGACACCGTTGACTGGGGGGACAACCTGTCAGGCTCGGCCCAGAAGAAGGCAGGCAAGCCGATTCGCGTCGAGACCAGCATGTTCAAGAATCTCGGCGTCACGGGCTTCCCGGCGTCGCTCATCCAGTATCCGATGTTCAAGGTCGGCGACGCGACCGGTCAGAACGAGATGTGGGGCACGACCGGGCAGGAGTTCGCGAGCGCGCTCGACGCGATGATCTACTCCAAGGCCGCACGGCTGACGATCCAGCGCCTGATGGTCGACCCCGAGGATCCGGCTGTGGACGCGCTGACGTGGTACGCCAAGGACGGCAAGTGGGTCGGCACCGGCATCACCGAGCCGAAGGTGAACCTGGTGACCGGCACCGGTGAAGACGGGCCCGGCTCCTACGGCGCCGAGCTGAACATCCAGGGCAAGGTCGTCTACGGCTACAACTGGACGGCCGACTATGGCGGCGTCTACCGGATCACGTTCAGCCTCGACGGCGCGAACAACGCCGGTGTGCTCAACACGCACATCACCGACGACACCGCGCTCGCCGTGAGCGAGGAGGAGACGTCGGAGGAGCCCACGGTGCTCGAGGCGGCTGCCGGCGGCACGGAGTACATCGACGGCGCTGACAACCTGACGTACGTCGACGTGGTCGTGACCGGAACGGCCGCGCCGTCGGAGCCGAGCGCGAAGCCCAGCGACTACGTGCCGCCGGTCGTCGAGCCGCCGGTGACGCCGCCGACGACGACGACGACGACCCCGCCCGTCCAGGAGCAGACCCAGCAGCAGGCGGGCCAGACCCCCGGTCCGGTGGCGCCCCGGCAGTGCCGTGCCCGTGAGCGGTTCACCTTCCGCCTCGGCGATCACCTGAAGCTGGCGACGCGCACCCGCATGCGGCTCGTCGAGCGGGTCATCGCGACGCTCGACGGACAGCGGATCAAGGCGACGAAGGGGTCGAAGGGCATCACGGTGCCCATCGATCTGCGGCGGAAGACACGGACGACTGCGCGCTTGCGTGTCGAGCTGCGCCTCCGCAGGGCGATCACGATGAACGGCGAGAACGGTGCGTACCGCACCACCCGCGTGGTCAGGGCGTGGACCTTCCCGACCTGTGCGGGCGCGCGGTAGCAGCCCCACACCCGATGTCGTGCGGGCCCGGTTTCTGCAGCCGGGCCCGTTGCGGCAGCGCCGGGGTCAGCTGGTGGTCTGCGCCTGCAGCAGCGCCAGCCACCGCCCCATCAGGAGCGTCGCCTGATCACGACGCACGGTCTGGTCACGCAGGGTGCGCAGCTCGTCGATCTGGACGAGCGGGTTGCTGTCATCCGTCACGCCGCCCATGAACCAATCCCCGTAGATCCGGTCGTTCACCGTGCCGATGGTGATCAGCTGCGGGTCGTGGTGGCGGGTGTCGTCGGCGATCCGCACGTACGTGCGCAGCACCGCGAGCTCGGGCCCCTCGAGGACCTGGGCGAAGTGGCCGCCGCGGGCGCTCAGCGCCCCCGTGATGCCCTGGGGCTCGTTGTGGCGCCGCGCGGTCTCGAGGATCGCGGCGACATCGTCGTCAGTGAGGCCCGGCCGGGCCTCACTGGCATAGAGCAGCCGCAGGAGGATGGGCACGCGGCCATCCTCGCAGGCGTCACGCGGTACGGCGCAGCATCTCCACGACGAGAAACGACAGCTCCAGTGCCTGCTGGGCGTTCAGGCGCGGGTCGCACGCCGTCTCGTAGCGGGACCCGACGTCGTCGTGCGAGATGAGCTGCGCGCCACCCACGCACTCGGTGACGTCCTCGCCGGTGTGCTCGACGTGGATGCCGCCCGGGTGGGTGCCCATCCGCTGGTGGACCTCGAAGAAGCCCTCCACCTCGTCCATGACGTTCTCGAAGACGCGGGTCTTGTGCCCGGACGGCGACTCTTCGGTGTTGCCGTGCATCGGGTCGCACTGCCAGACGACCTTGTGCCCGGTGCGCGTCACCGCTTCGACGATCGGCGGGAGCGTGTCGCGGACCTTGTCCGCACCCATGCGGGAGACCAGCGTCACGCGGCCGTCGACCTTCTGCGGGTCGATGCGCTCGACGAGCTCGACGGCCTCCTCGGGCGTGGTGGACGGGCCGATCTTCACGCCGATCGGGTTGGCGAGCAGCGCTGCCAGGGCCACGTGCGCGCCGTCGAGCTGGCGGGTGCGGTCACCGATCCACAGCTGGTGGGCGGAGAGCAGGAAGAGGCGGTCGTCGGAGAGGCGCAGCATCGCCCGCTCGTAATCGAGAACGAGCATCTCATGGCTGGCGTAGAGGTCGACGGTGCGCAGCGATGCGTCGTCGACGCCGCAGGCGGACATGAACCGCAGGCTGCGGTCGATGTCGGTCGCCAGGCGCTCGTAGCGCTCGCCGGCGTTGGACTGGCGCACGAAGTCCATGTTCCACTCGTGCAGGCGGTGCAGGTCGGCCATCCCCGCGCCCGTGATCGCGCGCGAGAGGTTCATCGCGGCGGCGGCGTTCGCGTAGGCGCGCAGCAGACGACCCGGGTCCGGCCGGCGCGCCTCGGCGGTCGCCTCCAGGTCGTTGACCATGTCACCGCGGTAGGAGGGCAGGCCGGCGGCGTCGGTGTCCGAGCTGCGCGGCTTGGCGTACTGGCCGGCGATGCGACCGACCTTCAGCACGGGCATGGAGGTCCCGTAGGTCAGGACGATCGCCATCTGCAGCAGCGTGCGGATGGTGCCGCGCAGGTGCTGTTCGGTGTTGTCGTCGAACGTCTCGGCGCAGTCGCCGCCCTGGAGGAGGAACGCCTCACCGCGCGCGACGGCCCCGAGCCGCTCCTGGAGGCGGTCGACCTCGGGTGCCACGGTGATCGGCGGCACGGCCTCGAGCAGGCGGCGGACCCGCGCGGCGTACTCGTGATCGGGCCACGGCGGCTGCTGGACGGCGGGTCTGTCGAGTGCGTCCTGGAGCGCCACCGCCAGAGCAGGGGGCAGCGGCGGGAGCTCGGGCAGGGAACCCACGGGCACGTCGACGGTCCAGTTCATGACCAGAACGCTAGAGGGAACGGCGCTTCGACCGCGGGTCGTTCACCAGTGCCTCAGCGCGCCGCTGCCGACGAGCGCGGCGAGGAGGCCGATGACGAGCAGCGTCAGGGCGATCGAGGACAGCGTCTCAACGTCAACCCGGCGGCGGAGGCCGGGGGCGGTCGCGATCGCGATGCCTCCGACCGCGGCACCGGTGATCGTGACGGCGGCGAGGAGCTCTGGAGGCGCGATCGCGAGCATTCGGGTGGCGTGCAATGTACAGCGGGATCTGAGCAACAAGCGATTCAAATACCCCGTGAGGCGGGCGATTGCTCAGGTATGAGGCTCGTGCTTGCCGTCCTGGCCGCGTGTGCGCTGGGTGCACCGCCGGCCGCCTCGGCCGCGCCGTTTCAGGCGAAGGTCCGCCTCGCGAACGCCGACGGCCAGAAGATCGCCTGGTACGACCGCGGCAGCGGCCCGCCGCTGGTCCTGGCGATCGGCACCGGCTCGACGATGGCCGAGTGGGACCCGGCGCTGCTCGCCCTCCTGGCCCGCGAACGCCGGGTGATCGTCTTCGACTACCCCGGGGTGGGCCGGTCGTCCAAGCTGAAGGGCGCGGTGACGTTCGCCGGCCTGGCCGACACCACCGACGCGTTCATCCGCGCGATCGGGCTGGGGGAGGCCGACGTCCTTGGCTGGTCGATGGGCGGGTTCGTCGCACAGCAGCTGGCGATCCGCCACCCCGAGCGCGTGCGCCGGCTCGTGCTGGCGGGAACGAACCCGGGCGGCGACCTGGCGGTCCTCGGGGACGACGACGATCAGGAGATCGACAGCGACCCCGACCCGTCAGACGACGCCGTGCTGCGCGTCCTGTACCCGCGCACGAAGGCCGGCCGGGCGGAGGGGCGCGCGTTCCTGCGCCGGCTTGAGGACGCGAGCGAGTCCGGTGAGATTCCCGACGACTTCGACGTGCCCGCGAGCACCGTGCGCAAGCAGGTGGCCGCCGAGGACCCGTGGTTGCGCTCGAACGCCAACGCCGACGCCCTGAAGCGGTTGCGCGTCCCGACGCTGGTCACGGGCGGCAACGTCGATCCGGTCGCGCCGCCGATCAACGCGCGGCGGCTGGACGCGCTCATCCCGGGCGCGCAGCTGCGCCTGTTCGCGGACTCCCACGCGTTCCTGTTCAGCGAGCGGGCGCGCTTTGCGCCGGCGGTGCTGGACTTCCTCGACGCGCCGCGTTGACCAGTGCGACGCTGTCATCCCACAGGTTCCGGGCGAGCGTCTCGTCGCGTGCCTGCGCGGAGGGCTGGCCGTCACGGGTGAACTCGATGTCGCGGCCCGGGGGGTCCCCGAACGCCGGGTCGATCGTGAGTCGCGCGAGCATCTTCGATGACGCTGACGCCGTGGTCGCTCCGGGGAGCAGGCGGCTGATGAGCGGGGTCGCCGCCATGTACGCACGGCGCATCGTCGACGGGTAGTTCCGGCTGAGATCCGTGTCGCTCATCAGGCCGGGGTCGAACGTGTGCACGGCAATGCGGGCGCCGGGTCGCAGGGTTGGTAGCCGGCGGCGCAGTTCGAACCCGGTCGCGATGTTCGCCAGCTTCGACGTCGCGTACGCAACCTGCCCGGAGCCCGGGCCCGCCTCGGCCAGGGCCGCCGCGCGGTCCCATTGGGGCGGCGGGAAGCCGAAGTTGCGCACCCGCTGGGACTTGTGGGTCCCGCTGCCCACGATGACGATCCGGCCGTGCTCCGCGAGGTGAGGCAGGAGGTCGAGGATCAGCGCGAAGTGGCCGAGGTGATTGGTCGCGAAGGTCGCTTCGAAGCCGTCGGCTGACACGTGCGTGCGGTCCATGAACTGGATGCCGGCGTTGGCGACGACCGCGCCCAGCTGGGGGAGTCCGGCATCGGCGAGCAGCGACGGGAACGCGTGGACCGATTCCAGGTCGGCCAGGTCAAGTGGGAGGGTGACCGCGCCCGGGCCCAGTGCGCGCACCGCGGCCTCACCGCGCGCGGCGTCGCGCGCTGCGACGACCACGCTGTGACCGGCGGCCACGAGGCGTGTGGCGGTGGCGCGCCCCAGCCCCGCCGTCGCGCCCGTGATGACGACCGTCGTGGGAGCTACCGTTGCATTGTTCATCTAGCGAACGTTAGCAAGACAAACGTTTATGACACAAACAAATTCGGATCTCGCGCTCACGGGCCTGCTTCTGGATCGTCTCGTCCGCCTCGGGACAACGCACTACCCGCAGGTCTACGGTGAGCTCGAGATCTCCAAGCCCGCCCTGGTGGCGCTCGTCGCGATCGCGGCTGCCGGCCCGTTAAGGCAGGCCCGGCTCTCGGACGCCTCCGGGATCGACCGGGCGTCCCTCGTTGCGGTCCTCAACGAGTTGGAGTCCGCGGGGCTGGCGACCCGTGGCCCGGACCCGCACGACCGCCGCGCACACGTGGTCACAGTGACCGCTCAGGGGGAGAAGCTGCTGGCCCGCGCCCGGGAGCTCGCTGAGCAGGACGGCTTCTTCTCGGTGCTCAGTGCGGATGAGCGCGAGACGCTCAACGCGCTGCTGCAGCGGCTGATCGCCGCGCACGCGCCTGCGGTCACGCCGCGTCGCGCCACTTGACCGAGCAGCCACGCGGCTGGGTCTCGGCTGGTGCGACGGACCGGCCCGCAAGGACCTCGTCCAGCGCGGCACGCAACCACGCGGCGTTGGCGGCCGGGTCCTGGTGGTCTCCATCGGGAGCACCGCGGTAGACCAGGCGGTGGTCGGCGTCGAGGACGAACACGTGCGGCGTGACCTGCGCGCCGAGCGCGGCGGCGACCTCCTGCGTGGGGTCGTGCAGGTAGGGGATGGGCCACGCCTGATCGCGGACGAACTGCGCCATGCGCTCCGGCGAGTCTGCGGGGTAGCGGGTGCTGTCGTTCGCGTTGATCGCCAGGAACCTGACGCCCCGTGAGGCGTAGTCCTCAGCGACGGCCCGCAGTCGCGGGTTCCACGCCACCACGTACGGGCAGTGGTTGCACGTGACGACCAGCACGGTCGCCGGTGGAGCGGGGCTGAGCGGGACCGTATGCTCGATCCCGTCGGTGTCCGCCAGCGTGAAGGCCGGCGCGGGATCGCCGATGGTGAAGGGCATGCCACCCACGCTAGAGACCCGTCCGAGGAGGACGAACCGGTGACCGACCAGACTGCCATCTTCGCGCCCGGCGGGACGCGTGCGAGCACCGCGACGATCTTCGGCCAGGTGATGTTCCTCGTCGCCTTCGCGATCGGGTTCCTCGCGCTGGGCACCTACATCGGCCGCGACCTCGCCTACGGGACCGCGCGGATCCTGTCGTTCGCGGGCTTCGGGATGCTGCTCGTCTCGGGCTTCGGCGGCGAGCGCTTCCGGGTCGGGCCCTTCGCGCTGGGCTGGCTGTTCGCGACGGCGCTCATGATCGGCCTGGGGCTCGGGCCGATCCTCTACCTGATGCTCGAGGAGAACCCCGCGGCCGTCACCCAGGCTGCCGGCGGGACGGCGCTCATCGTCGCCGCCATGGGCTCGCTTGGGTTCGTACTCAGCAAGGACCTCGCCGGGTGGATGCGGCCACTGTCGTTCCTGGTCTTCGGCGCGGTGATCGTCAGCCTCGTGATGCTGCTGTTCACCTCGGGCGGCAATCCGATCATCAGCCTGGTGATCCTGGTGCTGTCGGCGGCGCTGATCATGGTCGACTTCAACTACGTGAGAAAGCACGCCACCGAGGACGACGTGATCTGGCTCGCGACCGGCATCTTCGTGTCGATCGTGAACATCTTCATCTCGCTCCTGAACCTCAGCCGGTAGGTCCACGCGCTACCTTGTCTCCGACGCGGTGGGCGTAGCTCAGTTGGTAGAGCTCCTGGTTGTGGTCCAGGCGGTCGCGGGTTCAAGTCCCGTCGCTCACCCCTCGTGAAGCGCCCGCACCCCGCGGGCGTTTCGTCTTTTACCGGGGCACTGGAAGAATCAGCCCGCAGATGGGATTCCAGCTCGGCCCCAAGTTCCTCCGTCGCGCCCCGAAGGGCTGGCTCCCGGCCCGCGCGTTCCCCATCAAGCACTCGGTCTACGAGCACCGGAAGAACGACCCCGAGGGCGGCGAGAGCGTGCTCGAGACGAGCGCCGGGCTGACCGTCACCTGGCGGGTCGAAGCCGACGGGCACGCGCCGTACGAGTTCTCCGAGAAGCGCAGCGCGCCGACCTGGCTGCTGCAGGGCATCACGGGCGGTGGCAAGCGCTGGTACTCGCTGCGGATCCGGCCGCAGTACGGGCTGATGAAGGACGTCGGCGTTCCCGGTGTGGTCAACCCGCAGGACCCGCACGAGCTCTGGGTCGACTGGGATCGCGCGTACGAGGAGCACGAGGTCGCCTGGGCGCGCGAGGCGCGCGTGCAGCGCGAGAAGGCCAGGCGCTCGGGGGTCTTCGATCACGCGATCGATCGCGTCGTCAACCCGTTCGCGGGACGGCTGCGCCCGGAGGACGAGGGGCGCGTCGAGGAGGTGATCGCGCAGGAGCAGGCCGCGCACGCCGAGCTCGAGCGGAAGTGGATGTCGACGCCGGCGGGTCAGCAGCAGGCGGAGTCGATGG
>SYBY01000140.1 GCA_005788585.1 Actinomycetota bacterium
ACGCCGTGGTCCCACGCGTACTGCAGCGCCGCGCGGACGAGCTCGGAGTAGCCCAGCTCGGCGACCTCCGTCGTGATGACCGTGGCGCCCGCGTCGACGGCGAAGTAGATCGCCCGGGCGAGCCGGTCGTCGCGGACCAGCGCCTCGTCGGAGGTCTTCACCGGGATGATCGTGCACTTCGGGCAGACGCCGACGCCGTCGTAGCCGTTGTCGGCCTCGCCGACGAGCTGGATCATCTGGTTGTTCGCGTGGTTGTAGGTGCTCGACTCGGTCTGCGGGTCGTTCGTGTCCCGGTTGAAGTTCCAGCCGGAGATGTCGTCGGTGTAGCCGTTGCCGTCGTCGTCCTTGCCGTCGGAGAACGCGACGATGAGGTCCTCGGGCGTGAGGGTGCCGTGCAGGTACGGCTGGGCGATGCGGGCGTCGTCTGCGTAGTCGGCGACGTTGACCTGGCCGTCGCCGTTGGCGTCGTGCGTCGTCGCGCCCTGGGGCTCGGGCAGCTCACCGACGTTCAGATAGGCGCGCGGCGCCAGCTCCTTCTGCGCGTCCTCGGAGCGCCAGTTCACCCCGCCCTCGAGGTAGGCGATCCGCACCTCCGGGCGCCCGGCGCCGAACGCCTTCCACGCCTTGTCGGCGGAGATGCCCGACGCGCCCTCGGGGTCCCGCGCCAGCGGCGCCGTCTTGGGGATGAACGAGTACAGCCACCACTGCTCGTCGGTGAACGTCGTGGTGTTCGGCTGCTCCTCGGAGAGGTCGTATCTCGGGTCGTTCGGCGCGCGCTCGCCGTCCCACGCCGCGGACGCGACCGCGGGCAGGAGGCAGAGCAGCAGCGCGGCCAGAAGCGCGCGGGAGAAGACCCTCATCGCCCGACCGTACCTCAGATGTACGCCTGCGTACAGATAGAACGACCAGCGCGCGTCCCTGCGCGCCCTGTCGTCTCACCTACTGCGCCGACAGGTCAGCCAGGACACCCCGGCACGCTGCGTCGACCAGATCGAGCACGTCGTCGAAGCCGTCCGGCCCGCCGTAGTACGGATCGGGCACGTCGTAGTCACCGCCGCCAACGCTGTTCGGGTCGTATTCGCGCAGCAGCTTGATCTCGGCGGTGGCGTCCGGCGGGGCGGCCGCCCGGAGATCGCGGAGGTTCGCGCGGTCCATCGCCAGGATGAGGTCGAACTCATAGAAGTCGCCGTGCGTGACCTGCCGCGCCGCGCCCGCCACCACGATGCCCCGGCGGCGCGCAGCCTCCCGCGCACGCGGGTCCGGCGGATCGCCGGTGTGCCAGCCGCCGGTGCCGGCGCTGTCGAGCACCAACTCGCCGGCGACACCGGCCTCCTCTGCCAGGTGGCGCATCACGCCCTCGGCCGTCGGGGACCGGCAGATGTTGCCCAGGCAAACGAAGAGGATGCGCATGGACACCGACTGTAGATCGGCCACCCCGTGAACCGGCAACGGGGGCTCGTACGAATCCCTCTCTGAACGCGCCAACTGTGAGGACCCCCTTCGTGAAGATCGCCATCGTCGGGGCCGGAGTCTCCGGCCTCACCGCCGCACACCATCTCCATCCCGCGCACGACGTGACCGTCTTCGAGGCCGGGGCGTACGCCGGCGGCCACACCAACACCATCGACGTCGAGGACCCCACCGGTCCCCTGCGCGTCGACACCGGGTTCATCGTGCTCAACGACCGCACGTACCCGAACTTCAACGCGCTGCTCGACGAGCTCGGCGTCGCCGTGCAGGACACGCACATGGGCTTCTCGGTCAGCGCGGACTTCGAGGACTTCGAGTACGCCGGCACGCCGCGCGGCGTCTTCTGCCAGGGCCGCAACGCCGTGCGCCCGCAGTTCCTGCGGATGATCAGCGACCTCGTCCGCTTCAACCGCGACATGAAGACGCTGCTCGCCACCGACGGCGCCGGCCCGTCGCTGCGCGCGTTCCTCGACGAGGGCGACTACAGCGACTGGTTCATCGACCGCCTCATCGTCCCGCAGGCCAGCGCGGTCTGGTCGGCCGACCCGGCTCAGATGTGGACGTTCCCCGTGCGCTTCCTCGGCGAGTTCTTCCGCAACCACGGGATGCTGTCGTTCCGCGACCGGCCCCAGTGGATGACCGTGCAGGGCGGGTCGAAGACCTACGTGGAGGCGATCCTCGCGCGGCTCGGCGCCGAGCGCGTGCGCCTGAACACCCCGGTCCGCGCGGTCACCCGCCACGACGACCACGTCCTCGTCGACGGCGAGCGCTTCGACGAGGTCATCCTCGCCTGCCACTCCGACCAGGCGCTCGCGATGCTCACCGACCCGTCCGGCGCCGAGCGCGAGATCCTCGGCGCCATCCCCTACCAGCGCAACGAGGCGGTGCTGCACACCGACGCATCGCTGCTGCCCAAGCGCCCGGCCGCCCGGCAGGCGTGGAACTACCACCTGCTCGCCGAGCCGAAGGACCGCACGACGGTGACGTACTGGATGAACCATCTCCAGAGCCTGCGCACGCCGGTGGACTACTGCGTCACGCTGAACCTCACCGAACGCATCGACGAGGCGAAGATCATCCGCACCATCGACTACGCGCACCCCGTCTTCGACGATGCCGGCCGCCGGGCGCAGGGCCGTCACGGCGAGATCAGCGGCGTGCGCCGGACGCACTACTGCGGCGCCTACTGGCGCTGGGGCTTCCACGAGGACGGCGTGTGGAGCGCGCTGACCGCACTGCGCAACGTCGCGTCGCCCGCGCAGGTGGCCGCGTGACCGCCAGCGCCATCTACGAGGGGCGCGTCGCCCACCACCGGCGCGAACCCATCGACCACGCGTTCTCGTACCCCATCTGCATGCTGCTGATGGACCTCGACGAGCTCGCCCTGCTCGACGCCCACCCGCTGTGGTCGACGTCGCGCCCGGCCCCCGGCCGCTTCCGCCGTGAGGACCATCTCGGCGACCCGGCCGTGCCGCTGGCCGACGCCGTCCGCGACGAGGTCGAGCGCCAGACCGGCACCCGCCCCGACGGGCCGGTGCGGATGCTCCACACGCCGCGCACGTTCGGCCATGCGTTCAACCCGGTGCGCTTCTACTACTGCGGCGACCCGGCCGACGTCGTGCTCGCCGAGGTCACCAACACCCCGTGGGGCGAGCGCCACAGCTACGTGCTCGACCCCGACGGCGGACAGGCCGACAAGGTCTTCCACGTCTCGCCGTTCATGGACATGGAGCACGAGTACACGTGGCGGCTGAGCGAGCCCGGCGAGCGACTGCACGTCGAGATCAGCTCCGACGGGACGTCGACCGGCCGCCGCGCGTTCGACGCCACCCTCGCGCTCCAGCGCCGGCCGCTGGACCGTCCCGGCCTGACCCGGGTGCTCACCCGCTACCCGGCGGCCACCGTCACCACGCTCGTGCGCATCTACGCGCAGGCGCTGCGCCTGAAGCTCAAGGGCGCCCCCTACTTCCCCCACCCCGCGACAGGAGCACGATGAAGCGCGCCCGACTGCAGCGAGCCCTTGCCCACCGACTGCTGGAACGCACGAAGTACGGGCAGATCACCCTCGTCGAGGGTGGGCGCGAGACGACCTACGGCGAGCCCGCGGCCGACGGCCTGCATGCGCGCATGGAGCTCGTCGACCCGCCCGCCGTCTACCGCGCGCTGCTGCGCGGCAGCCTGGGACTGGCGCTGTCGTTCACCGACGGCGCGTGGACGTCGCGCGACCCCGTCGCGCGCGTGAAGCTCGGCGCGCGCTACATGCCGCGGTTCGACCGCCTGCGCCTGCGTCTGCGCTGGGCGCTCGGCCCCATCCAGTGGGCGACCGGCAGGCTGCGCCGCAACACCATCAACCGGTCGCGCGAGCAGATCTCCGCCCACTACGACCTCGGCAACGACCTGTACGAGCTGTTCCTCGACGAGACGCTCATGTACAGCGCCGCGGTGTTCGAGACCCCGCAGGCGTCGCTGCACGAGGCGTCGCTGGCCAAGCTCGACCGCATCTGCCGCAAGCTCCAGCTCCGTCCTGAGGACCACCTGCTGGAGATCGGCACCGGCTGGGGCGCGATGGCGGTCTACGCCGCCGAGCGCTACGGCTGCCGGGTGACCACCACGACGATCAGCAAGGAGCAGCACGCCGTCGCGACCGCGCGGGTCCAGGAGGCCGGGCTGCAGGACCGCGTCACCGTCCTGCTGCGCGACTACCGCGAGCTCGAGGGCGAGTTCGACAAGCTCGTCTCGATCGAGATGATCGAAGCGGTCGGCTGGCGCGACTTCGGCACGTTCTTCGACGTGTGCTCGCAGCGCCTGAAGCCCGACG
>SYBY01000141.1 GCA_005788585.1 Actinomycetota bacterium
AGGGCCTGCCGGCGTCCACGATCAACTGGGGCGCCTGGTCACAGGTCGGCGGCGTCGCCGAGACGTCGAACGCCCTCCTGGAGTCGCTGTCGCCCGAGGAGGGTGTCGACGCCCTCGAGGCCGTGCTGCGCAGCGGCCGGGCCGCGACCGGCGTGGTGCGACTCGACGCGCGCCGCGCCGTCGAGCTGCTGCCCGGCCTGACGTCGCTCGCGTTCTACGGCGATCTCCTGGCGCGTGAGGCGCCGCCGGAGACCGACGACGCCGGCGACTGGATCGGTGCCGCGGGCCTGCGCGCCGCCGACCCCGACGTGGCGCGCCAGCTCCTCTCCGACCGTCTGCTGGAGCGGGTCGCGACGATCATGGCCTACCGGCCCGAGCAGATCGACGTGCACGCCCCGCTGACGGCACTCGGCGCGGACTCGCTCATCGCCGTCCGCGCGAAGAACGCCGTCGAGCACGATTTCGAGGTGGCCCTCCCGGTGCGCTTGCTGCTCCAGGACGCCAGCCTCACCGACATCGAGGCGTACATCGCCTCGGAGCTCGGGCTCACCGACCCCGCCGTAGCGCGTCCCCAGGCTGTCGGGGGGCGGCCACGGTACGTCGAGCCGCGCGACACCACGGAGCGTTGGCTGGCAGGGGTCTGGGAAGAGGTGCTGGACCGTCGCCCCATCGGCGTGTCCGAGCCCCTCTGCCCGCCCGCCGACGAGACGGTCGCGGAGCGTGTGCTCGCACACCTCCGTGACCGTCTCGGCGAGGAGCCCGACGCTTCGGCGCTGCTCGCCGACGGCATGACCATCGAGGGCCAGGCCGACCTCCTGCGCCACCGTCTCGAGGACAACGACGGCTCGCCCATCCGCGTCCTGCGCGAGACCGACACCGACGCGCGCCCGCTGTACCTGTTCCATCCGGCCGGCGGGACGACGGCGGTG
This sequence comes from Actinomycetota bacterium, assembly GCA_005788585.1. The sequence continues at coordinate 930 of SYBY01000141.1, forward strand.
TACCAGCCGCTGGCCGACCTGCTCCCCGAGGACGTCACGGTCATCGGCTTCGAGCGCATCGACCACCTGAACACGATCGAGGAGAAGGCCGCCTTCTACCTGGAGTCCATCCGGGAGATGCAGCCCTCCGGCCCGTACCGCCTCGGCGGATGGTCGCTCGGCGGCTGCCTGGCCTACGACGCCGCGCGCCAGCTGCGCGCCGCCGGCGAGGAGGTCGAGGTCGTGGTGATGATCGACACGATCCTGCCCGACCACTCACTCGTCGACGACGAGCAGGAGGCCATCCGCGGCCGCTTCGAGCGCTTCGTGGAGTACCTGCAGACGACGTACGAGGTCGAGCTCGATCTCGACGTCGACGCGCTCATGACCCTGCCCGAGGACGAGCAGATCACCCGCTTCATGGATGCGGTCGCCTCGTCGGACCTCGGGATGAGCGCCGGCGTCCTCGAACACCAGCGCACGTCGTACGTCGACGCGCGCATCGCCGAGCGCTACCACCCGCAGGACTACGACGGCCGCGTGGTGCTCTACCGCGCCAGCGATCGCGGGCTCACGACGACGCTCGACCCGCGGTACGCCCGGCAGGAGGAGAGCCTCGGCTGGGATCTGCTGTGCACGTCGCTGGAGGTCGTCCGGGTCACGGGCGACCACACGCAGATCATCGACCGTCCGAACGTCGACATCATCGCCGAGCATCTCGGTGTCGTCTTCACCGAGGCGCGGGAGCTCGCAGAGGTCGCCGAGCTCGCAGAGCGCCGCCACCACGATCCGACGCACCGGTTCCGCCGGAGCAACGGCCACGAACCTGTCCCCACGAGGCAGCGAAGGGATGTCGCGCTGTGATCACCGTTCCACCCGTCTCCGCCCGCGCGCTGCGGTCCGCCGCCGTCGCGCTCGGCGCCGCGCTCATCACCGCGCTCGCACCGTCCGCGGCATCCGCCGCCGTGGGCAACCTCGCGGAGGCCAAGGCCGACAACGGGGCCCGCGTGGTCGCCGAGACGATGGTTGACGAGCGCACCGTCGACCTCAGCATCTGGTCTCCGGCGACGAAGCGCAACGCCAACGTCCGGCTGCTGCTCCCGGCTGACTGGGCGAGCAACCCCGCGCGCACGTACCCGGCGCTGTACATGCTGCACGGCGCCAACGAGCGGGCCGACTACCGCAGCTGGACGGAGTTCACCGACGTCGAGTCGTTCCTCGACGACAAACCGGTGCTCACCGTGCTGCCCTCCGACGGCAGCAGCGGGTTCTACACCAAGGAATGGAACTACGGCCGCAAGCACGGCGTGGACTACGAGACCTTCCACACCCAGGAGCTCCCGCAGATCCTCGAGCGCGCATACCGCTCGACCACGACCCGCGCGGTCGCCGGGATCTCAATCGGCGGGTACGGCGCGATGGCCTACGCCGCCCGACACCCCGGCCTGTTCGCCGCCGCCGCGTCGTACTCCGGTCTGCTGCACCTGCGCTACTCGAGCACCTGGATGGTCGTCTCGACGATCCGCGTCCGGGCCAACCGTGACTTCTTCTCGCTCTGGGGCGCACCCTGGTGGCAGGGCCGCATCTGGCGCAGCGTCAACCCATACGACCTCGCCGAGAAGCTCCGCGGCACCGAGCTGTACGTGTCGTCGGGCAGTGGGCGCCCAGGTCCCTTCGAGAAGCCGGACGACCTCAACATCCTCGGCAACCCGATCGAGGAGTGGTCCTGGAACAACTCGCGGGTCTTCGCCAAGCGCCTGAACGAGCTGAAGATCCCGGTGACCACCGACTTCTACCGCGACGGCACGCACACGTGGCCGTACTGGGAGCGTCAGTTCATCCGCTCGTGGCCGGTCCTCGCCAAGGGACTCGGCCTCGACGGCTGAGGATGTCGTGACGGGGGAGGCACAGCCGACCGGCCGGTCGGCCATGTGGGTGATGGCGCCGGTGGCGCTGGCGGCGTTCATCACGTCGCTGGACAACACGGTCATCAACATCGCGCTGCCCGCGCTGCGCGAGGACCTCGGGCTGTCGCTCTCCGGCCTGCAGTGGGTGGTAACGAGCTACATCCTCGTCTTCTCCAGCCTGCTGCTCGTCGGCGGCCGGCTCACGGACATGATGGGCCGCCGCCAGGCCATGCTCGTCGGGTTCGTCGTCTTCTCCGGGGCCTCGCTCGCTGCCGGCCTCGCACCGTCGGGTGAGTTCCTCGTGGCGGCGCGCGTGGTCCAGGGCGCGGGCGCGGCGCTCATCCTGCCCGCCTCCCTCTCCGTGATCGCGTCCGACCTCGAGGGCGAAGCTCGAGACCTCGGTGCGGGGATCTGGACTGCGGCGATCGCGATCGCGCTGTTCCTCGGCCCCGTCGTCGGCGGTGCGATCAGTGAGTACCTGCACTGGAGCTGGATCTTCTTCCTCAACGTGCCGGTCGGCGCGGTGGCGATGGCGATGGTCGTGGCCAACGTCCCGGATCCGGGCGGGCGCGCGCAGGGCTCGGTCTTCGCCCGTCTCGATCCCCCGGGACTCCTGCTGTCCACCCTCGCGCTGCTCGCGATCACCTACGCCCTCGTGCAGGGCAACGATGAAGGCTTCGGGTCGGAGCTCATCATCGTCGCGTTCGTGGTCGCCGTCGCGGCGGCCGTGGCGTTCATGATGGTCGAGTCGCGGGCGCGCTACCCGCTCGTCGACATGACGCTGTTCCGCAACCGCGTCTTCGCGGGCGGCACGGCCGCCCAGATCCTGTGGGGCCTGTCGATCAACGGCGTCTTCTTCTTCACGTCGCTGTACCTCCAGGACGTGCTGGACCTCTCGCCGACGCAGGCCGGGCTCGTCTTCGTGCCGCTGGCCCTGACCCTCGTCCTCGGGGTGGCGATCGCCCCGCGCCTCGTGACGGCGTTCGGCGCGCGCGTGACCGTCGCCGGCGGCATGGTGGTCATCGCCGTCGGGCTGCTGCCGATCGTCGTGCTGGGATCGGGTGTGCCCCAGCAGGTCCTCGGCTGCGCGATCGTCGGGTTCGGGTCGGGGCTGACCACACCGCTGACGTCGGCGATCCTCGGCGTCATGCCGGAGGACCGCGCCGGTCTGGGCTCGGCCGTCGTCGCGGTCGCGCGGGAGATCTCGGGCGTCCTCGGCATCGCGGTCATCGGAGCGATCCTGTCGGCGCGCCAGGCCAGCGCCCTCGCCGAGGGCTCCCCGGCCGCGAGCGCGTTCCTCGAAGGGCACAAGATCGGCCTGGTGTCCGCTGCCGTGCTCGTCCTCATCGGCGCCGCGGTCTGCGCGGCCACGCTGCCGCGATCCCGGGACGAGGAGGTGCGCGAGCGCGAGTCCATCGCCGTCGCGCCCCTGCCGGTCCCAGCCGGCGATCCCGTGCAGCGGGCCGTGCGCTAGCCGGGTGGCTCCTCCGGCCGGGCCGCGGGATACGGTCACAGCATGGAGGTGAGAGCCACGCGGTCGCCCGACGGCCTGCCCGTGATCGCGCTGTCCGGCAGCGCGCAGGAACTCGATACGTCCGCGCTGCTGGACCAGCTCGCCTCGGAGTGCCACGGCTGCGACGGGATCGTCGATGTCCGGGGCGTCCCGGTCATGACGTCGTCGCTCTTCGGCGTGCTGCAGGCGATCGCGGGCCGGCTGCAGCGCGACGGCAGCCGCTTGGTCGTCGTGTGCCCGCAGGACGACCTCCCGCGCCTGCGTGCGATGCGCGTGGGCCGGGACTTCGCGCTGTCGGACTCTGTCGACGGGGCGCAGTGGGAACTGACGCGCGCCCCGTCGAGGTTCCAGCGCTAGACGCTGCTTCCCCGGCCTCGGAGACCCGCGGGGACGCCCGCGAGCAGCACAAGGACGGCGGCGACGATGCCGACGATGGACGGCAGGCCGAGTGCGACGCAGAGGGCATACGCGAGCGCCGCCACAAGAACAGCGATGAGTACCGAGATCATGGAGCTCCTCCTCAGGATGAGAGCGGGATGGTGTTCACGTCATTTCCCGCTGTGCATGTCCTGAAACGCGGCGTCCTGGAAGCGCGGCCGTCCCGGTCGGTCGGCATACCTACGAGTACGTGGCTTGCATACCTGCTGGTATTCGGATACCGTCACGAATGTGGAAGCCGCCATCGCCCCGCACGCCTTCGTCTTTGCCGATCTCGTCGGCTACACCGCCCTCGCGGCCGTCCACGGCGACGAGCGTGCCGCCGACGTGGCCACGCGGTTCCACACCGCGGTGCGCGGCCTCGTCCATCGCGAGGCGGACGCCGAGATCAAGACGCTCGGCGACGGCGTCATGCTCCGCGTCGGCGACCCGGGACGCGCCGTCCGCCTCGGCGTGGAGATCACCGCCGCCGTCGCCGCCCTCGAGGACATCCCCGCCGTGCGCGTCGGCATCCACACGGGCCCGGCGGTCCATCGCGACGGCGACTGGTACGGCACGACCGTCAACGTGGCATCGCGCCTGTGCGACGCCGCCGACAGCGGCCAGGTCCTCGTCAGCGACGCCGCCGCGGTCGCGGCCGGGCCGACACCGGGCGTCGACTTCGGAGCACCGGAGCTACATCGCCTGAAGAACCTCACCGCCCCCATCCCCGCCCGCGCCGCACAGCCCGCGGCACCGCCGCCCGTGCCGCGGCGGACCGAGCTTCGCCTCGCCCTCGCGCGGCTCCGCGAGCGCCTCGAGGCGAGGCCGTGCCTCGCCGGCCAATGGATGCAGGGCGCGCACTGATGGCGCCGGCCGCGCGGCTCACGCGCAAGCAGCAGCAGGCCCGGACCCGCCAGAACCTGCTCACGTCCGCCGCGCGGATCCTCGCCTGCAAGGGACTCCACCGCGCATCCATCGACGACATCGCAGCCGACGCCGGGTACACGAAGGGCGCCTTCTACGCGAACTTCGCCAGCAAGGAGGAGCTGTTCCTCGTCATGCTCGACGAGCACTTCGCCGAGCGGCTCGACGCGGTCGAGCGGGTGACCGCGGGAGCCGGCGACCTGGCCACCCAAGCGCGCCAGGCCGGCGACGACTTCATTGCGGCGCTGCGCGGCGATGAGGAGTGGTGCCGCCTGTTCCTCGAGTTCGCCTCCCACGCCGCCCGCCACGAGGAGTTCCGCAAGGAGTTCGTCGCGCGCAACGAGCGCCTGCGCGACGGAATCACGGAGATCTTCGAGCGCCGGATGGCGGAGCTCGGCGTCGCACCGGCGATCCCGCCGCGGACGATCGCCCAGATGACCTTCGCCATGGCCCACGGCGTCGCGGTCGAACAGCTGCTCGACCCGGAGCACACCCCCGAGGACCTGTTCGGCGGGATGCTCGAGCTGTTCTTCACGGGCCTGGCCGCGCGCACGGCGACCAGCGCGTGATCAGGCCCCGGCCGTGCGCGGCTCGTGCCCGGGGCACGCCCCCACGGGAATCCGCGGATACTTGGGGAAGCGCGGGTCGTCCTTGTGGCGCAGGCACATCGAGAACTCCGAGCCGCGTCCCGTCCGGACGATCCGCTGATGCAGGCAGGAGTCACAGAGACCGGCGCGAACCATGAGGTTGGCACTGTACGCGGCCTGGAGACACACCAACCGGTCAAGCAGGTACGATCCGCGACTCACGATCTTTGCCGTCCGGGAGACCTCCGAAGGGAACACCGTTCTTATGAACCTCCATCGCATCATCGTCCTTGCCATCGTGGCCCTCTTGGCCCTGCCTGGCGCCGCCGTGG
>SYBY01000017.1 GCA_005788585.1 Actinomycetota bacterium
ACCGCCAAGCCGGTGCTCTTCGTGGCGAACGTCGACGAGGGCGACAGCGTCGTCCCCGTCGCCGTCGCCGAGCACGCCGAGGCGACGGGGGCCAAGGCCGTCGCGATCAGCTCACGGATCGAAGCCGAGCTGAGCGAGCTCGACGACGACGAGGCCGCGGTCATGCGCGAGGAGCTCGGCGTCGAGGAATCCGGCCTCGTGCGGATCGTCCGCGGCGCGTTCGACCTGCTCGAGCTGAACACGTTCTTCACGGTCGGCTCGGGCGTCCGCGCGCAGTCGTGGCACCTCAAGCGCGGACTCACCGTCTGGCATGCGGCGGGGGAGATCCACACCGACATCCAGCAGGGGTTCGTCCGCGCCGAGGTCGTCCACTGGCAGGAGCTCCTCGACGCCGGCGGCTACAGCCAGGCGCGTGACCGGGGCACCCTGCGCATCGAGGGCCGCGACTACGTCATGGCCGACGGTGACGTCATCACCGTCAAGCACACGAACTGACTCAGGTCGAGACCTTCAGCTTCACGATCGGGCCCTCCTTCAGGCAGTCGCTCGTGCCGGTCGAGCAGTCGATGCGGTGCGCCTGCCAGTAGTAGGTGCCGGGCGAGTTCAGCCAGAAGTCGGGGAAGTCGAAGAACTTCGGCGTGTACTGGTAGGTCCTCCCGTTCTTGCGGGCCTGCCCGATGCTCTCGTCGTTGCAGATGACGCCGTCGGCGTTCTTCTTCTTGCTCTTGCAGACGTGCACCCAGACCTGGCCCTTGCCGCGGACCTTCATCTTGAACGTCGGGGTCGCTCCGGTTGCGACGGTGGTGTTCGCCTTCGGCGAGACGGGCGTGATGCCGTTCTTCGTGGCGGCATCAGCGGTACCGGCGAACGCGAGGACGGCGAGCGCGGTGAAGGGGACGGCGAGGCGACGGGTCATGGGTCTCCGGGGGTCGGGGGCGGAGATGACAGTCTGCCCCGCCGGGGCCGCGCGGAATGTCAAGTGCGCGACAGTGCGCCGCCCCGGGGTGAACCCCCGGGGCGCACGCAGCCTGCTCAGGGCAGAATCGTGAACTCGACGGTCTTCGCCGGCCCGCGGTTCCCGCTCGGGTCGATCGGCGTGACGGTCGTGCGGTAGTCGCCGGCGGGCAGTGCACGGCCGCCGATGCGCCCATCCCACGGACCCCGGAACTCGGGCCCGCCGGACACGCTGAACGTGCCGACCATCTCTCCGGAGGCGCGGCGCACGACGAGCTCGAACCGCCCTTCTTCCGTCGCAGCGGCGTACACGTTCGTCGGCGTGCCGGCCTTGAAGGAGCTCGGGTCCATCGTCGGCGGTTCGAGCCAGGCGGGCGCGAGGATGTCGGCGCCGTTGCTGAAGATCGGCCCCGGCGACAACGCGAAGCCCTCGGCGACCGCCAGGACGTCCGGCAGCTTGTCACCGTCGGTGTCGCCGATCCCACGGATCGCCTTTACCGAAGCGGCACCTCCGACGCGGACCGAGGCCTCGACATCGATCGGCCCCGGCGTGGCTCGCCCGAGGACCAGCCGGGCGTTCCCGGGTGCCGTGGGCGGGTCAAACAGGCCGAGGGCCGGGGAGAGGGCCAGCAGGTCCGCCCGGCCGTCCCCGTTCTGATCGCCGACCGGCACGAGGGCCGAGTCCGACACGAACCCCGCCGGGTCGGCGGAGACAAACGCGTTGGCCAGCAGACGCGCGCTGGCGAGCGGCAGCTGGCGTGTCGGGTCGCCGGGGAGCACGCTGGGCTCCTGGTTTCCGGCGGCGTCCTGGCCGTTCCCGAGCCCGACGAGCAGGAGATCGTCGCGGCGATCCCCGGTGAAGTCCGCGGTGTCGGGCATGACGCGCACGCCGGGCAGCGCGCGGCCTCGCGCGCCGGGGTTGGCGATGTTGACCGGGCTCCAGGTCCGCGCGCCCCACAGCACGAGCACGCCGCTGGCCTCACCGGTGAGGTTCAGGGCGAGATCGCCGAGACGGTCACCGTTGAAGTCGCCGACAGCGTGCGGGTAGTCATGCGCCGCGGTCACGCCGTTCGCCGCGGAGATGAGGGTCCCACTCTTTCCTGGGGCCAGCCCGTTCACCGTGCTCGAGGTGGACTTGCCGAAGAGGATGGCGGCGGGGGTGCTGCTCGAGTAGCCGGCATCCACCTCGCGGTACGTGATGAGGTCGTGGCGCCCGTCCCCGTTCACGTCGCCTGCCGCCCGGATATCGGCAATCGCGCCGCTGATCTGAAAGCCACGCACGCCGGGACGATCCAGGCGGACGTCGGCGATCCCCGGGCCACCGAACAGCACGGCGATAACGGAGGGCGCCCCCTCGGCCCCGATGATGACGGCGATGACGTCGTCGGTCCCGTCGCCGTTGACGTCTCCCGCGGCCTTGAGGACCAGGTTCTCGTACGTCCGGACCCCAGCAGTGGGCACGGTGTGGTCGATGTTCCGCGTTCCGCGCTGGCCGAATGTCACGTAGGTCGTGGGTGGGCTGGTGCTCGTCTCCTCGGAGGAGGTGTCGATCTGGCCCTGGGCGTTGGCCCAGTCGTCGGCGCCGTCGCCGTTGATGTCACCGAGCGCGGTGTACTGGATGGCGAAGCGCAGCAGATTGGGCTGGCTCTCGGTGAAGGGCGGGAAGGTCGTGTACGACGACGTTGCGCGCAGCGGGCGGTCGGGTGCCGCCGATGCGGGGCTGGCGGCTGTGGTGAGCGCGGACGCCGCCACCAGGGCGGCGATCCCGGCACGGGCGGAAATAGCTCTCATTATCCGAGCGTACGTTTCGGCGGGATGCGCGTGGTGAATCCCGTTCACCAGGGATGTGGACCGACCCGCCGTGCCGCGGCGCGCGAGCCGGACCCGGATACTGCGGGATGACGCGAGCCGACTTGGTGAATCCCCTTCACGGAACGATGTATCATTCTCGTCGCATGGTCCGAGACGTGGACGCGCTCATCCTCGGTGCCGGCTTTGCCGGGGTCTGCGCGGGCGCGCAGTTGCGCGCGGCCGGCCGGTACGACTTCGTCGTCATCGACCGCGGCGAGACGCCCGGTGGCACCTGGCGCGACAACACCTACCCGGGCTGCGCGTGCGACGTGCCGTCGACGCTGTACTCCTTCAGCTTCGCGCCCAACCCGGACTGGAGCCGGATCTTCGCCCCCCAGCCCGAGATCGAGGCCTACCTCGGCGACGTCATCGACCGCACCGGCGTGCGCGACCACCTGCGCCTCGGTGTCGAGGTCCAGTCCGCGACCTGGAAGGAACACACCGCGCGCTGGCACGTCACCACGAGCGACGGCGACTACGCGGCGCGCGTTCTCATCGCCGGCGCCGGGCCGTGGCACGAGCCGCTCATCCCGGACCTCCCCGGCCTGGACACCTTCACCGGGACGACGTTCCACTCGTCGCGCTGGAACCACGACCACGACCTGCGGGGGCGCCGCGTCGCTGTCATCGGCAGCGGCGCGTCCGCGGTGCAGTTCGTCCCGAAGATCGCACCCGACGTCGCGCACCTCGACCTCTACCAGCGCACCCCGCACTGGGTGCTGCCCAAGCCCGACCGTCCGTATCCCGCCGCGCTGCGCCGGCTCTACCGCCGGCGTCCCGCCGCGCAGCGTGCCGCGCACGAGGGGCTGCGCATCGCCGCCGAGGGCCTGGGCTGGGCGACCCGGCACGCCGGGGCGATGGGGCCGGTCCAGCGGCTCGCCGAGCGTCACCTCGCGCGGCAGGTCCGCGACCCGCAGCTGCGCGCCGCGCTGACGCCCGACTTCACCATCGGGTGCAAGCGCATCCTGATGAGCAACAGCTACTACCCGTCGCTCACGCGGGAGAACGTCACGGTGGTCCCGCACGCGGTCACCGAGGTGCGGCCGACGTCCGTCGTCGGTGCCGACGGCGTCGAGCGCGAGGCCGACACGATCATCTTCGGGACGGGCTTCAAGATCCTCGACATGCCCGTCGCTGACCTCGTGCGCGGGCGGGACGGCCACACGATGTCCGAGGTCTGGCAGGGCAGCCCGCGGGGCTACCTGGGCACCACGGTCAGCGGCTTCCCCAACCTGTTCGTGCTGCTGGGCCCGAACCTCGGCAACGGGCACTCGTCGGCGACTGTCCTGCTGGAGCAGCAGATGCGGTACGTCGTCTCGGCGCTCGAGGCGATGGACCGCGAGACGCTCACCACCGTCGAGATCCGTGAGGACGTCCAGCGCGAGTACAACGGCCGGGTCGACGATGCGCTGCAGAAGACGGTGTGGAACGCCGGCGGATGCGGCAGCTACTACTTCGACAGCAACGGCCGCAACAGCTTCATGTATCCGTGGAGCACGCTCCATCACCGGCGCCGCACGCGGCACTTCGACCTCTCGAACTACCGTACGGTTGCCCGGTCCACCCCCGTCAAGGACTCGCCCACATGGCCTTCTCCCACTCCGTCCGTCGCGTCGACGACCAGTTCCTGAAGACGGCGCCGATCATCGTCACCGCGACCGTCGACCTCGACGCGCCGCCCGCCGCCGTCTTCGAGGCGCTCGGCTCCGACGAGATGTGGTCCTGGATGCCGGTGCTCGACCGCCTGCGGTGGGTCACCCCGCGGCCGCTGGGCGAGGGCGCGGTGCGCACGCTGCGCATCGGGCGCTCCGTCGAGGTCGAGGAGGAGTTCTACCGCTGGGACGAGGGACGCCGCGCGACGTTCACGGTCACGAGCGCGTCGAAGCCCTACCTCAAGGCGCTGGCCGAGGACTTCATCCTCGAGCCCACCAGCCGCGGGACCCGGCTGACCTGGGTCATGGCGCTCGACCCGGGCGGCAAGCACGCGGCGAAGCTCGGCAAGGTGCTCGGCCCGCTGCTCGCGCCCGGCAACAAGTTCGCGATCAGCGGGATCAAGAAGATCATCAAGCCCCAGGCGCCGGTCGCTCCGCCGCGCGAGACCGCGACGGTCTGACCGCCCGCCTCAGGCGGCGATCCCGCCGAACATCATCCGCGTGATGCCGGCGACCCAGCGCTCGCCCTCGGCGGCCGGGTCGTCGTCGCGGATGACGGCGAGCAGCGCGGCGAAGATCATGCCGTTGACCGCGCGTGACGTGACCTCGACGTCGAGGTCCGCCGGCAGGAACCCGCGATCGACGCCGTTCTGCAGGTAGGCGGCGGTGACGGCGGCGAAGGCGCCCTGCAGGTCCATCCATTTCTCGGAGAACTCGTGGTCGGCGCCGACGCCCTCCACGTAGAAGAGACGCGCGATCGCAGGCTCGGCGCCGAAGAGCTCGAACAGCCCCATCCCGATGCGCTCGACCTGCGCGCGGTACTCCTCGACGGTGGTCGTCGACGTGGGGTCCTCGGCCGCCAGCACCTCGCCGAGGCGGACCGTCACCTCGTCGAGGACGTACTCGAGGATGTCCCGCTTGTTCTTGAAGTAGCGGTAGAACGTGCCGTGTCCGATGCCCAGCCGCTGCGCGATGTCCGCGATGCCGGTGGCGTGGTAGCCCTGCTCGGCGAAGGTCAGCGCGGCGGCGTCGGCGATCTCGCGCCGGCGGCGCTGGGTCAGGTCATCGGCGGGCATGCAGCGCGCACGATACGCGCGTCATCGGAACGTCGGCACGTCG
>SYBY01000142.1 GCA_005788585.1 Actinomycetota bacterium
AGCCCTGCTCGGCGAAGGTCAGCGCGGCGGCGTCGGCGATCTCGCGCCGGCGGCGCTGGGTCAGGTCATCGGCGGGCATGCAGCGCGCACGATACGCGCGTCATCGGAACGTCGGCACGTCGGCGAAGCGCTGACGGGCGATGAACCACGCCGGCTTGGGTCGTCCGTCGTAGAAGAGGAGGCCCTTGCTGTGGATCGAATCGCCCGCGTACAGGTCGCCGCCCTGCCACCGCGGACGGACCGCGAACTCGCGCGCGGTCCAGTACAGCGCGCCTGACAGGTACCGCTCGCTGTCGACGACGTCGAGCGTGCGGCGGAGGTACTGGGTGTGGAATCCGAGGGTCCCCTTCGCGGTGGCGGGGCCTTCGCGCACGCCCTCCGCCCCGAACTCGGTGATCACGAGCGCCTGCTTCGGGTAGCGCCGGTGCATGGCCCGCAGGTGGCGGACGAGCCCGTCGAAGTTGCGTGTCGAGTGGCCGGGGCGTCCCTCGTACCAGCCGAAGTAGTGGTTGATCCCGAGGATGTCGAAGCGGGCGTGGGAGCGCTGGCGCCCGTAGCCCGGGTAGCCGTAGAGGTCGAGGCCGACCGGGCGGGTGGGGTCGAGCTCGCGCGCGATCTTCTCCGCGCTGGCGAGGAACCGCCGCGTGCCGACGCGCCGGTCGGGCTCCGGGCTCAGCTCGTTGGCGACCGAGTGCACGATGACGCTGGGGTGCCGCCGCGCCTCGCGGATCGTGTCGCGCACGCTCTGCAGCTCGAACGCGCGGCGGGCGTCGTCGTCGAGATCGCTGTCGCGCTGGTAGACCGGCGCCTGGATCCACACGAGGATCCCGCGCTCGTCGAACTTCTCCAGCAGCCGCTCGTCGAGCAGGTAGTGCGCGCGCGTGACGTCGGCGTTCAGCTCTTCGACGTCCGCGACGATCCGGTCGACGTCCGCATCGCTCATGGCGGCGCCGCGGCCCGGCAGGTCCTCCTGGACCGACGCACCACGCATGGTCATCGGCCGCCCGTTGAGCTGGAGCAGGCCGTCGCGGACCGCCACGGTGCGCAGCCCGACCCGGGAGCGGTCGACGTCCTCGGTCCGTTCGCCCGCGTTCAGCCGGACCTCGGCGCGGTACAGCGCGGGGTTCTGCGGCCACCACAGGAAGATCCGGCCGGTGACGACGACCTCGTAGCGCAGTGACGTCCGCTCGTTGGGCGCGAGCGCGCGCACCGGCGCGCTGCCGGCGGTGACGGTCCCGTCGGGCGCGGCGAGGTCGAGGTCGACGGTGGTCGGCGGCGCGCCCGCGGGACCGGCGACGATCTCGGTGTCGACCATCGCCGTCCACTGACAGCCCACGCTGCCGCAGACGCGGCGCGGCAGCACCGCGGTGTTGTCGAGGTGCGCGGTGCCGCGGGGGACGAGGCTGACGCGCCGCACGAGCCCGCCGTAGTTCCACCAGCCCTCGCGGATGCCCTGCGGCCGCACGTTGTCCGTGCGCACGACGAGGGTGTTCATCTCCCCGGGGCGCAGGCCGTGCAGCTCGAGCTCGAACGGGGTGTACGGGTCGCTGTGGGTGCCGATCTGCTGGCCGTTGAGCCAGACCGTCGCGGCGCGCCGCGCGCCCTCGAACCGGGCGGCCCAGCGGTAGCCCGCGGCGACGGTGTCGGGCGCCGAGAAGCGCAGCCGGTACCAGCCGACGGTCCCCTCGAACTCGCGCTGGCTCGTCCCCGTCTGCATGGTGTGCGGGACGGTGACGGGCTGCCAGCCGGCGTCCGGCTCACCGGTCGCCCACCCCTGGTCCAGGCCGACCTTCCCGTCGTCGAGCGCGAACTCCCAGGCGGTGAGCGGGATGGCGTCGGGGACGGCCGCGGCCGCGGTCGCGGGCAGGAGGACGAGCGCGAGCAGGGTCGCGAGCACGGACAGGCGCGAGGTCACGGTCAGGTGGTCGGCAGCGGGAGCGGAGAGGTGAGCGTCAGGCGAGCGCCTGCAAGCGCTCGGCCAGCCGCATGATGCCGCGTGCGCGGGCGGCAGCGGCGGCTGCCTCGGCGTCGAGGGGCGCATCGTGCGGACGTTCGACGTCGATGTGGCGCAACGACGCGATGTCCTTGAACGCCCGTAGCTCGTCGGCCTGGGCGGTCAGGGTCCCGACCACGCGGGGCTTGAGCTTCGGCACCGGCTTGTGTGCCTCTTCGAGCAGGCCTTCGAGCGAGCCGTGCTCGCGCAGCAGGTCGCGCGCGGTCTTCTCACCGATGCCCTTGGCGCCGGGGAGGCCGTCGGACGGGTCGCCGCGCAGCGCGATGAAGTCGGGAACCTGCTCCGGGTCGATGCCGTACCGCTCGCGGACGCCGTCGGGGTCGATGACCTCCGGCCCGTCCTTGCCCCCGCGCGGGTACAGGACGCTGACGTGCTCCGTGGCGCACTGGAACATGTCGCGGTCGCCGGTGAAGAGCAGCGCAGTGCCGCCGGCCTGCTGTTCTGCCGTGGCGAACGAGCCGAGGAGGTCGTCGGCCTCGAGGTCTCCCGCATGGTGGATGGTCCACCCGAAGGCGGAGAAGAAGGCAGGCGCGTCCTCCCACTGGCGAGCCAGCTCGTCCGGCATGGGCGGGCGGTCGGCGTGATAGGCGGGGAACGCGTCGGTGCGGTAGTGCGCGGCCTCGGCGCCGAAGCACAGCGCAACGGCACGTGGGTCGTGGCGCTCGACGGCGAACAGGATGAGGTTCGCGGTGCCCAGCAGGGCGTTGACGGGGTGGCCGTCGGCACCCTTGATGGAGGACGGGAGGGCGAAGAACGCGCGGTAGAGCAGCGACGGCGCGTCGACGGCGAGGAGCGGGCCGGGCATGGGGTCGGAGGGTAATGGCCCGCCCGCCCGCGGAGCGACGCCCGCCGCGGGGCGCCGAACGTCGGAATGTGGTGGTTCTGCGGGGTGAGCGTCGGAATGTGGTGGCTGGGGGCACCACATTTCGACGCTCGGCTGTGGGATGGGCCCGGGGGCGCGGGCCGGGTGCCGGGGGCGCGCGGCGCGGCGGGCGGTCAGGCGTGAACGTCGAAATATGGTCGGGCCAGCCACCACATTCCGACGCTCGATGCGGCAGACCGCCACATTCCGACGTTCAGCCCGGTGGGGGCTCGAGGGCGAACAGCCGGTACACGTCGTCGCCGTCACCGTCGAGCCGGTGCCCGACGACCGCATCCGGGTGCAGCCTGGGCACGATCGCCCGCAGGGCGAGCGCGCGGAGGTCCGAGCCGATGACGATGCCGACGGTGGCGCCGATCCCCCACCAGACACCTTCGTCGAACAGGGCGCCCACGGCAGCGAGAAGCCCCGCCATCACCATGGCGAAGAGCGCAGCGCCCACGACATCGCTCGATTCGTCCTCGTCTTCGTCCGCAGCCAGGACGTCGTCCGCCGAGGCGGGCAGCGCTCGTGCCATCCGCTGGTGATCGCCAAAGAGCCGCCCGAGGGTCGTCGGCACGGCGATGAGCAGTGCGGCCAGTGCGGCCTCCTGGAGATCGGCGGCTCCGGTGATCCAGAATGCGATCGCCGCGACCATCGCCAGTCCGAGGTAGATGCCGGCGTCGGGCCGAGGCTTCGGGACGCGCGCGAACTCGTGATCGCGTGACACGTCGTCTTCGAACAGGGTGGGAGTCGTGGGCTGTTCCGGCGACGTCCACCCCGCGTCGGCCGGCCCCTCCGTTTCCTCCGTGGTGGTCGGTCTGAGCTCAGTCATGGGCAGGCACGGGTGCAGCGTCAGCGCGCGGGGGCACGGAGTACACGACGGGAGTCTCGAGCCCCCACCAACCGCGCAGCTCGAGCAGGACCACGCCGTCGCGTCGTTCGACGTGTGCGGCCAGCAGGGCTTCGATCGCTCTCGCGGCGAGCACCCCCGTGAGGACGAGGAGGAGGCCCGACGCAGTGCCAGCGAATGACGACTCGCTAGAAGCCGAGGTCAGGCTGAGGAAGGCGGCGAACGCCAGCGCGGGCAAGATACGGCTGGGCCCACGCACCCGACCGCTCGACCACGGACTGTCCGGCGGCATCGGCCGCGCATGGTCCAGATGACGGAGCCTGCGTGCGCCGATGATCGCTCCTGTGGGCCCCGCGATCGCGAGGCCGCCGGCGAGCCAGCCTGCGAGCGAACTCGGAAGCCCACTGACAGCGAGGACCATGAGGCACAGCACCACCCCCACGGCGACGCCAACGGCTTGCGCACTCGCCTGCGTGGAGATCCGGACCACCGTCATGGAGCCACACCCTGGCGACGCCGGTGCCCAAAGGCCAGCTCCGCCTCAGACGCCACCGGGTGCGCCCCGGAGGCGATCCAGGTGCCATCGCCGTCGCTCACGTCGAACAGTCGCTGACCCGGGTGCCGCCGCTCCCACCACCACAGCTGCGCCGCCCGCCCCGTCGTGGCCAGGGCGAGCGTCACTGCCACGGCGAGGCCCGCGACGCTGACGTCGAGGGCGTCGCCGGGCAGGACGGCGAACGCGACCGCCAGCACCGTTGCGGCCAGTGCGAGCAGGCCGAGGGCGACCCGGGCGGAGCGGTCGGGGAGCAGCTCGGCCTGCTCGGGCAGGGGCACGAGCCGCTGCAGTCGCACGCGGTCCATGTCACCGGTCGCTACGTACAACGGCCAGGCGAGCCCGGCCACGAGGCCGAAGACCAGGTCGACGCCGTCCCCGGCCGCCGGACCACGAACCACGAACAGGGCACCGAGGACGCCGGTGAACAACCAGAACGCCCCGGCCAACCGGCAACTGCGCTTCAGCGCGCGAGTGGCCCTCATCGCCCGAACGCCGCTCCGACATCCCGCTCGCGGTACAGCACCACCGGCTTGTCCGCACCCACGTCGTCGACGACCAGTTCGACCGCCAGGCCGTCCCGGGCCCGTTCGAGGCGGCGGATGGCCAACCACGTCACGAGATGGGCCACCCCGACGACCAGCGCACCGACGGCGACCTGCGGGGCGCCGTCGCCGAACAGCGGCTGGATGGGGACCGCGAGCACGAGGACGAACGCCACCGCCGCGGCCCAGGCGGCAGGGACGGTCCACCACCGGTCCTGCGCGACCCGCAACGGGTCGACCCACTCCACCGCGTCGCGGACGCCCCAGAACGTCGAGCCGTGGGGAAAGACCCGCTCGAGGATCACCACCAGGAGTCCGACGGACACTCCGATCCCGAGCGCCACGGGGTCCGGTCCCTCGACGACGGCGAACACCGCGACGAGCCCGCCGATCGACAGCAGGCCTAGCGCGTGCCCCAGCGCCGTCTGGCCTGCGACCCGGAACGCCGAGACGGCGCCTGACTGCTCATGCATCGTTGCGACATCCATCCGCCGCCATCGTACGTCCACCCCGCAATCCGGTCCAGCGCCGCACCCGTACCCTCCCTGCCATGGCCAAGATCCCCACATCCCGCATCGGCCGCACCGCCAAGCTCGGCGGCATGGTCGCCGGGCAGGGGCTGAAGTGGGCCGGCACGCGCGCGGCGAACAGCGCCCGCAGCGACGAGAAGGCCCAAGCCGCCAACGAAAAGCGCGCGATGGAGACCGCCGAGGAGCTCGTCGCGCGACTGGGGGAGATGAAGGGCGCGGCCATGAAGCTCGGCCAGGTCCTGTCCACCATCGACTTCGACCTCATCCCGGAGTCCGAGCGCGAGCAGTTCAAGGACCGGCTGTCGTCCCTGCGCGACGACGCGCCCAAGGTGCCGTTCAAGGACATGGAGAAGGTGCTGCGCAAGGATCTCGGCGGCAAGGTCTCCGACCACTTCGCGGAGTTCAACGAGACGCCCATCGCCGCCGCGTCGATCGGCCAGGTCTACCGGGCGACCACCCACGATGGGCGCGACGTCGCCGTGAAGGTGCAGTACCCCGGCGTCGCCGAGGCCGTCGAGACCGACCTGCGGAACATCGGGATGCTGCTGCCGCTCGCCAAGCGGCTCGCCCCCGGGCTCGACGTCAAGGCGATCAGCGCGGAGCTGCGTGAGCGCATCGGCGAGGAGCTCGACTACGAGCTCGAGGCGCAGCACCAGCGCACAGTCGCCCGTGCGCTGCGCGGCCACCCGGATATCCGCATTCCCGAGGTCGACACGGCGATGTCGACGCGCCGCGTGCTCGTGACCGAGTTCGTCGACGGCCGCGGGTTCAACGAGATCAAGGCGCTGTCCGAGGAGGAGCGTGACCGCTTCGGCGAGATCGTCTACCGGTTCTTCTACGGCCTGCTCACCCGGGCGCACCTCGCCGCCGGCGACCCGCACCCCGGCAACTACCTGCTCGCCGACGACGGCCGCGTGTGCTTCCTGGACTTCGGCCTCATGCGGTACGTGCCCGAGGACTACCTCGAAGGTGAGCGGGCGCTGGCGCGCGCCATCATCGACGGCGACGCCGACGCCGTCCACGCCGGCCTCGCGGCGCTCGGCTACCTGCCCGAGCCCGACACCTTCGAGCCCGAAGCGGTCCTCCAACAGCTGCGCAGCGCCGGCGAGTGGTACTTCGTGCCCGGCTTCCGCCGCCTCGACCCGGAGTACGTCCGCGTCGCGATCGAGGTCGGCTCCTCCCCGCGCTCGCCGTACTTCGAGCAGATGCGCCGCCAGACCATTCCCCCGCAGGCGCTCCTGATACGGCGCATGGAGGGGATGCTCTTCGCGGTGCTCGGCGAGCTGCGCGCCGGCGCGGATTGGGGCGCGATGGCGCTGGAGTATCTGTCCGACGACGCGTCGTCCACGGAGCTCGGCGCCCGCGATGCAGCGCACTGGAACGGCGTGCGCGCGTAGAATCCGGTGCACCTCGTGGGGGAACGAGGCATGACCCGTCGTGACCGAGCCTGGACGAACGACGTAGGCCCGATTCCTCGCCACCGGGGCACTGATACGCCATATTTAGGCGTGAAGTGCTGGTTTCAGCCGTGGACATGGTTCGTGCAACACCTGCGACGCGTTCGTCGCGTTACCCGCAGCGGCTTCTGCGCGTCATGCGCACCCTGCGCCTGATCGGGTACCGCCCGACCGAGCCGGAGACCCTCGCGCGGCAGATCAGCCGCCAGAACCGCGGCAAGACCATCACCGTCTGCCTGCTCACGGTGATCGGCGTCCTCACGTTCCCGGGGGCCGAGCTGTTCGACAACGACGCGATCCGCATCAGCGGGGTGCTCGCACTGCTGTCGGCCGCGGTGATCGTTGCGACGCCGCTGCGGACGATGCATCCGGGCTGGTACCACGGGCTGCCGATCCTGATCCTGGCGCCGTGGGCCGTCGGGGTGGCGACGCTCGCGCCGTACGGCGGGACGGTCGCGGCCCTGTTCGTGTTCGTCGGACCGACGATCGCCTTCGTCATCGAGGGGCGTGCCGGGAGGATCTTCCAGTGGACGCTGGCCTTGGGCGTCGTGTTGGGCCTTGCGCTGCTGGCGGACACGAACGCCGCGACCGACGCCGCCCTCCTCGCGAGCTTCGTGTGCGCCGCCGGACTCGCGGCGTTCATCCACCTCGTCTGGGGAACGGCCGAGGCGCAGGGCGCGATGCTCGAGCAGCTCGTGCGCCGCGATCCGCTCACGGGCGTGGGCAACCGCCGCATGCTCGGTGAGCGGCTCGACTACGAGATCGCGCGCCACAGCCGCACGGGCTTGCCGCTCACGCTGCTCGTCCTCGATCTCAACGGCTTCAAGCAGGTCAACGACCGTCTCGGCCACACCGCCGGCGACGACCTCCTTCGCGAGGTCGGGGCACTGCTCACCAGCGCGCTGCGCGGCCAGGACACCGTGACGCGGCCGGGCGGCGACGAGTTCTGCATCATCGCTCCGGAGACCGGGGCCGACGATGCGGCCCGGCTGGTCGCGACGATCCGCGGCCTGCTCGCCACGGTCGATGCGGCGGGCCGGCCGCTGACGACCGCCGTCGGGGTGGCGACGTTCCCGCAGGACGGCCGCGACCCGCAGACGCTGCTGCACCAGGCCGACGCGCGCCAGCGTGACGACAAGCTGCAGTCGTCGGTCGGGCTCGGCGAGATCATCCTGCCCGAGGCCTTCGAGCGCCCGGCGCCGATCGAGCTGCCGGCGAGCGTCCCGCTGCCGTCGGGCGAGGAGGATCACGTGCCGCTCTCCCGCCGGGTCAGCCGGCAACCGAGCGTCCGCGTGGCCGTGATGTTCGTCTACCTGTTCGGCGCGCTCGCGGCCGCAGCGGGAGCGTTGCTCGTCGACGAGCCGCGCCTGCTGCTGATGACGCCGGTCGCCGTCGCGGTCGGCCTGCTCATGCGGTTCGCACCGACCGACCGGCTGCCGGCGGCGTGGTTCCACCTCGGGCCGCTGTGCGCGGCGCTGGTCGCCACCGCCGCGGTCTGGGCGGTCGGGCCGTCCGGGTACCTCGTGATGCCGTTCTTCATGTTCGTGGGCGCGGCGATCGGGTTCATGATGGAGACGCGCCGCGGCATGGCCGTGCAGACGGCGTTCACGACGTTCCTGATCGCCCTGCCGCTGCTCTACGCCCCGTACGACGACGTGACACTCGTCGCCGTGGTCGCGACGATCGTCGGGCTCTGGGCGATGGTCCTGTTCATCGCGCTGCCGTGGCGCATCGTCGAGGAGCAGGCCGAAGAGCTCGGACGGCTGATGCGCCGCGATCCGCTGACCGGCGTCGGGAACCGCCGGCTGCTGAGCGAGCGCCTGGACTACGAGCTGACGCGCCACGCCCGCACCGGCCGGCAGTTCGCGCTCATCGTGCTCGACCTCAACAACTTCAAGCGGGTCAACGACACGCTCGGCCACCTCGCCGGGGACGAGGTCCTGCGCGCGGCTGCGACCGCGCTCCGGGCCGCGGTACGCCGACAGGACACCGTCACCCGCCAGGGCGGCGACGAGTTCTGCATCCTTGCGCCCGAGGCCGGCGCACCCGAGGCGGCGCGGATCGTGCGCAACGTGCGCGCGGCGCTCGGCGACGTCGACGCGGGAGGCGGGACCAGCCTGGCGGGCGCGATCGGCTCCGCGGTGTTCCCGGACGACGCGACCGAACGCGAGCACCTCGTCGAGGTGGCCGATGCCCGGCAGCGCGCGGACAAGGGACCACGGCGCCGGAGTTCCGGGGACGGGACGCAGCTCAGCGCCATGTGGCGCGGCGCGCGGGCCGACTTCCCGGTCTGAACCCAGACGCCCGTCTGGACGCACGGGCCGTTTCGGCCTCCCGTCCTCAGTGGACGGTCGCTGGCGGCCGATAACGGCCGTGATGCGCCTCTCCCGCCGCATCTCCAGGCAGCGCAACGTGCGCTACACCACGGCCTCGATCTTCATCGGGACCGGTGGCCTTGCGCTGGTCGCGCACCTCGTCCTCGCCAACACGCGGATCCTCTGGGTGGGCGGGCTCGCCGTCCTCACCGGCCTGCTCATCACGCAGATCCCGACGGACCGGATGCCCGGCTGGCTGTTTCACCTGCTGCCCGTCATCGTCGTGGTGGAGATCTCGCTGGCGTCGATGTCGCTCGCGCCGAATGGCGCCGTGATCGTCGGCCTCTTCGCGTTCGCAGGTCCCGCCATCGCCTTCATGATCGAGACGCCGCGCGCGATCGCGGCGCACATCGCCTTTGCCACCGTCGCGCTCATGGCGCCGCTGGTGCTCGTCGAGACCAACGCGGTGACGGTCCTCGCGACCCTGCTCATGGTCCCGATCACCTGGGGTCTCGGAATCTTCGTGATGCTCGTCTGGCAGCACGCCGAGGATCAGTCCCGGGAGCTCGAAGGGCTCGCGCGGCGCGACCCGCTGACCGGTATCGGCAACCGCCGCGTATTCGAGGAGGTCCTCGACTACGAGTTCACGCGGCACGAGCGGACCGGGCGCGAGATGGCGCTTATCGTCCTGGACCTCAACGGCTTCAAGCGGATCAATGACGAGCTCGGCCACAGCGTCGGCGACGTGCTGCTCCAGGACGCCGCGGCCGCGCTGAGCGCCGCGGTCCGGGGCCAGGACACCGTCGCGCGGCAGGGCGGCGACGAGTTCGCCGTGCTCGCGCCCGAGGCCGGTGCTCGCGAAGCCGCGGAGATCGTCGCGCACATCCGGGGTGCACTGAAGTCCGTCGACGCGGGCGGTGCGCCGCTGGAAGCCGCCATCGGCTACGCGATCTACCCGACGGACGCGCGCGGGTCGGCCGAGCTCATCGAGATCGCCGACGAGCGCCAGCGCGCCGACAAGGTGCGCCCCACGCCGCCGCTGCTCGCGGCCGCCGTGCCACGGTTCGGGCGCGACTCCGCCGCCTGACCGGCCCTGGCACCATCTCCGGGGAATCCACCCCCAGGAGGAAGGCGCGCACATGGCCGTCACGATCAACGGGATCGACGAACTGAAGGCGAAGGTCGGCGAGGAGCTCGGCGTGAGCGACTGGCATGAGGTCACGCAGGAGGCGATCAACGACTTCGCCGACGTGACCGGCGACCACCAGTGGATCCATGTCGACCCCGAGCGCGCGAAGGACACGCCGTTCGGCGGGACGATCGCGCACGGCTTCTACACGCTCTCTCTGGGGCCAAAGGTCAACGACGAGATCGTGTCCTTCGACGGCTTCGCGTTCGCCATGAACTACGGCCTCGGCAAGGTGCGCTTCCCGTCGCCGCTGCCGGTCGGCAGCAAGGTGCGCATGCGCGCGACGATCAGCGAGGTGTCCGACGTCGCGGGCGGCGTCCAGTTCACCATCGCGCAGACGTTCGAGCGCGAGGGCGGCGAGAAGCCGGTCTGCGTGTCCGAGCTGCTGGTCCGCGCATTCGCATAGCACCGGGTTGCGGCGCGGCGCGGCGCGCGGGACAATCGGGAGACCATGTCTCGACGTGTTCCTGCCGCCGCGTTCCTCGCGCTCCTCACCCTGCTCCTGCCCGCCACCGCCGAGGCGAAGGTCTCGGCGGCCGTGACCATCGAGACGAAGAGCGGTGCGTCACGGCTCGTCGTCGTCCTGACCAGCGACAAGACGCTGGCGGCGCGCCAGCGACCGAAGACCGTGAGCGCGGTCGGCGGCGGCAAGACGTACAAGCTCACGCGCGGCACGGGCAAGGTGACCGGCAAGAAGCTCGGGACGTGGCGCAGCAAGGCGCAGAAGGGCAGCGCGGCGACGAAGCTCCAGAGTCTGGCGGGCAAGCGCCTGTCGCTACGGGTCCGCACGCGGGCCGGGCGGACCAGCACGGTGAAGACGACGGTCCCCGCACCGCCTGCTCCCGCGCCGGGTCCGACCACGGGAACAACGCCCGCGCCGGCCACCGTCCCGACGACGGCGCCCGGCGGCGCGACGATCACCCCGACGCGCAACGACGAGGCCGGTCAGGCGATCTTCCGCGGTACCGACCTGCTGCTCGAGCGCTACAAGTTCGGGTCCACCGGTCAGACCGCGGACTACGTCCGGATCTGGTTCTACGCCAGTGGCGCGTTCCGGCAGAACACCATCGCGTGGAACTCCGTGTCGGGCGAGTCCTGCACCGACACGAAACAGGGCACGTGGAAGTTCCTCGAGGGGTACACGTTCCCGGAGGGGGGCGGCGGGGCGCTCGCGAAGGTCGAACTGGCCGGCCAGGTCACCGGCCAGGAGATCCTGGTCACCGGCAACAACGAGCCGAACAACGTCTACATCGGGACCCAGCTCATCCAGTTCGAGCGCAACCCGCAGATGCAGCAGAACTGCTGACGCGTTGCACTTGAGCATCGGCGTGCACGCGCCGATGTAGTCCAGGTGGAACGGGCAGGGTTCGACGTCGATCGTCTGCGCATTGTCGCGGTGGCGGCAGGCCTCGGTCTGCTCTTCACGCCGCTGCTCGCGATGCTCGTCCTCCTGGCGATCGACGGGCCGCCGGTCGCCCCGCTGATCGCCGTCGGCGCGACGACCTCCCTCACCGGCGCGGTCGTCCTGCTCCTGCCCTGGCGGCGGATGCCCTCGTGGGCGTTCCACGTCCTCCCGCCGCTGGCGTGCCTGCTGGCCACGTGGGGCGTCGCGGTGGCCGAACCCGACGCCACCGTCATCGTGTGGACCTACCTGCTCATCGGCCCGCTCGTGGGCTTCGCGTTCGAGCGCCGGGCCCTCGTCGTCGCCCACCTCACGTTTCTCTCGGTGTGCATGCTGCTCCCCGTCCTGACCGGGGCGGGCAGCCCTGACACCCAGGGCACGGTCCTCATCGGCCTGCCGACGGTGTGGGCGCTCACCGCGGTCGTCGCCATCCTCCGCGCCGGCGAGCTGCGCCAGGCCCGGCTGCTGCGCGACCAGGTCCGCAGCGATCCGCTCACCGGGGTGGGCAACCGCCGGCTGCTCGACGAGCGCCTGGCGTACGAGATCCTCCGCCACCACCGATCCGGGCACACGCTCGCGTTCGTCACGCTCGACCTCAACCGCTTCAAGGCCGTCAACGACGAGTTCGGCCACCCCACCGGGGACGACGTGCTGCGCCGCGCCGCCACGGCACTGCGCGAGACGGTGCGGGAGTCCGACACCGTCGCGCGCCAGGGCGGCGACGAGTTCAGCGTGCTCGCCCCCGACATCGACGAGGACGGCATCGAGCGGCTCGTGGGAGCGCTGCACGAGCGGTTGGCGACCGTCGACGCGGGCGGCCAGCCGCTGACCGCCGCCGTCGGCTGGGCGTTCTTCCCCGGCGACGCGGACGACGCGGTGAGCCTCATGGCCGCCGCAGACGTGCACCAGCTGGCCGCCAAGCGCGGCGACGACTACCGGACGCGGACCGTGGGCCCGGTGTCCACGCCGACGCGGACCCGGTAGGCCCCCGGACGCCGGACCGCGGCGCGGTACGTGCCGTCGGTCTGCGCGCGGGTCTCCAACTCGGTCGCCCAGGTGCCCGCGGCCGAGCGGCGCTCGATCTTCAGCCACCGCCCGCCGACGCCCGCGGCGCCGCCGCGCACCGACCCGCGCAGGACACCGCGCGGGGTGCTCGCCTGGGCGAAGCCCCGGACACGGGGCGACGCACCGCCGCCGGTGGAGGCCGGAGGCTTGGCGGTCGTGCCGATGACGCGGAACGTCACCCAGGTGTCATCGAGGCCGAGCCGCGCGCGGATCTGCGGGCCGGAGACGCGCGTGCGGCCCCGGCTGCCGAGGATGTCCGCGTAGACGATGCGCGGGGACGCGCCGCGCCGCACGACCGTGACCCCGCGGAACGAGCCCTTCACCCACGACCCGAACCGCTTCTTCGCCTGGGCCGGCGTCCAGCGGTAGGGGCCCCATCGGTGCTTCGGCGAGACGTTGTCGTACGGGTCGTCGACGCTCTTCAGCCACGGCTTGGGGTCGGAGCCGATGAAG
The DNA here is from genome assembly GCA_005788585.1 of Actinomycetota bacterium. The sequence goes on from SYBY01000142.1 coordinate 13,236, forward strand.
GAGTTCTCGACGTTCTCCGTCTTCCCGCCTGAGGTCGAGAAGAAGTACGTCACGACGGGCTTGCCCTGGTAGGTGACGACCTGGCGGGAGGTCGCGCGGACGGCGGCGTCCGTGGACGCGTACTCGGCGCGGATCCCGGTGTAGACCTGGGAGCGCACGTCGGGGTAGTGGTCGAAGCCCGCGCCCGGCTTGTTGGTGGTGATCGCGTACGTGCGCGCGACGACGGCCTGGGCCTGCAGCGCCGCGGCGGGCCACGACGCGGGGCTCTCGGCGGAGATGACGCCACGCACGTAGTCCTCGAGCCCGACGGCGTTGATCGCGTTGACGCCGACGCTGGTCGGGCGCAGTTCGAGGTCCCCGCGGTAGCGGCCGTTGCTCACGCCGTTGCCGGCGCGGCCGGCCAGCCGCAGACCACCGTCGGCGCCCACGAGCCGCAGCGGGGCGGCGAAGCGCCCCACCGACCGGCCCGCGCTCGTCCGCAGCACAATCTGCGAGCCGAAGCCCCGCGCGGTGTAGGTCGTTCCCGGGGACAGCGTGCGGCCGCCCGCGATCCGGCGGACGTTGCTCACGCGGACGGTGCTCGTCGTCTGCAACAGCACGCGCACGGTCTGCTCGGCGTCGAGCGTTCGCAGTTCGGTCCCGCGGTAGTAGTGCTTGACGATCGTGCGGTAGTCGGTTCCGCGCTTGGCGAACCCGTACGCGCCGTACTGGCTCAGGCCGACGCCGTGGCCGAAGCCCGCGCCTCGGACGATGACGCGGGTCGCAGCGTCGGCGACCGGCGCCGCGAGGAGCGCGGCCGTGAGGGCGGAGATGATGGTGATCTTCAGACGCATTCCGTTGCAGGGGACACGGCGCGGGGACACAAGTTGCGCGGTGGTAGCGTGCGCCCGGATGGCGTCACACCCCTCGATCCAGGGTACGGAACTGCCGTGAGCTCCCCGCGTCGCGCCTCAGATCTGTTCGTTGAATGCCTCGAAGCCGAGGGCGTGAAGTGGGTGTTCGGCATCCCCGGCGAGGAGACACTGGACCTCAACCAGTCGCTCGATCGCTCGTCGGTCACGTTCGTTCCCGTTCGCCATGAGCAGGGCGGGGCCTACATGGCGGACATGGTCGGGCGGCTCACCGGGCGCGCCGGCGTCTGCCTGGGCACGCTGGGGCCGGGCGCGACGAACCTCGTCACCGCGGTCGCCGACGCGTACCTCGACCGCGCGCCGCTCGTCGCGATCACCGGGCAGGGCGACCTGGAGCGGATGCACAAGGAGTCGCACCAGTACCTCGACATCGTCGCGATGATGGCGCCGATCACGAAGTGGAACGCGCGCATCAACTCGCCGGACATCGTGCCCGAGGTCGTGCGCAAGGCGTTCAAGGTCGCGGAGTCCGAGAAGCCGGGCGCCACGCACCTCGAGCTGCCCGAGGACGTCATGGCGGCGACCGTCGAGGGGCTGGAACCGCTGCAGCGCCGCAAGCCCGTCGAGCCCGAGCCCGGGGCCCGCGAGCTGCTCAAAGCCGTCGACCTCATCCGCAGCGCGATCAACCCCGTCGTCCTCGCGGGCAACGGTGTCGTGCGGGCGGGTGCCGCGCCGGCCCTGCGGGAGTTCTGCCGCGCGACGGGCATCTCGGCGGCGCACACGTTCATGGGCAAGGGCGTGCTCGACGCCGACGACGCGCACTCGCTGGGCACCGTCGGGCTGCACTCGCGCGACTACGCGCTGGCGGGCTTCGAGGACGCCGACGTCGTGATCTGCGTGGGCTACGACCTCGTCGAGCACGCGCCAAAGCACTGGAACCCGAAGGCCGACAAGAAGATCGTGATGATCGACTCCCAGCCGGCGGAGATCGACACGAACTACATCCCCGAGGTCGAGCTGATCGGGGACATCTACCACGTGCTCAGCCGCCTGGCCGAGGAGGCGCGCGACGTGCCGCACGCCGGCGGGTCCACGCGGCTGCACGACCTCATCGTCGGCCGGTTCGAGGCGGCCAAGAACGACGACGCGTTCCCCATGCAGCCGCCCCGCGCGCTGTGGGAGATCCGCCAGGCGCTCGGCCGCGAGGACATGCTCATCTCCGACGTGGGCCTGCACAAGCTGTGGATCGCGCGGATGTTCCCCGCCCACGAACCCAACACCGTGCTCATCGCCAACGGCCTCGCGGGCATGGGCTTCGCGCTGCCGTGCGCGATCGGCGCGAAGCTCGTCTACCCGAACCGCAGGGTCGTCACGGTCAACGGCGACGGCGGGTTCCTCATGAACATGCAGGAGCTCGAGACCGCCACCCGGCTGAAGACCCCGATCGTCAACGTCATCTGGGAGAACCGGCAGTACGGCTCGATCGTGTGGAAGCAGGACAAGAAGTTTGGCGACCACTTCGGCACGGACTTCACGAACCCGGACTTCGTCACGCTCGCCAAGTCGTTCGGCATCCCGGCGTGGCGCACCGAGTCCGCGGACGAGTTCGGACCGCAGCTCCGCCACGCCCTCACGCTCGACGTGCCGTCGCTCATCGTGGTGCCCATCGACTACTCGCACGACGTGGCGTTCAGCGAGGAGCTGGGAACGGAGACGGTCTCGGCCTGACCGCTGGAAAGGGCGCAACACTTCGCGGCCGGAGCGGTTCCAGCAGCATGTCCCGCTCGATCCTTCGTCTCGGCGCCGCCCTCACGCTGGCCGCCTTCACCCTGCCGGCGGCGCCTGCGTCCGCCGACACGCTCTTCGCCGCCGCTCCCGGCGCGCGCAACCTCGCCGCCGGCGGCGGGTGGTACGCCTGGGCGGCGCCCGCACCGAACGGCCGTTGGCGCCTGACCGTCCGCAACCCCGCCACCCGCGTGGTCTCGGTCCCGGACATCCCGGACTTCGGCGCGCCGCCCGACCCGGCGATCGGCAGCGACGTCGTCGGCTCGGACCTGAGCCAGCGCCGGCTCGTCGTCGCGTACTCGCGCTGCTCCGGCAGTTCGTCGATTTCCGGCTGCGACGTGTGGGCCTACGACGTCGTCGCGGGCACCGAGTCCCGTGTCGGCGCGCTGTCGACCTCCGCCTACAGCGAGACGGCGCCCAGCGTCTACCTCGGCACGTGGTCGTTCGTCCGTCGCGGCGGTGGTGCGCGTACGGGCGTCACGGTGTACTCGCGCCGGAGCCGTGCGACCAGGAGGCTGACCTCCACGCTCGCACGCGAGACATCGGTGACGGGTAGCGGCTCGCGCGTCGCGTACACGTACAACTCCAGCCGCGGCGGCGGCGTCGCGCTGCGCCGGGCCTCCGGCGACGGTGGCGTGGTGACCCTGACCTCGCGGCGCGACGACATCCCGCACAGCGTCACGACCACCCGCTACCGCGCGGCGTGGCTCGAGGACACCTCGGCATGGCAGACGACGCGCTTCGGCTCCGGCGAACCCGATGATGTCGAGCTCATGGAGCAGCGCCGGGCGCTGCCGCCGTCGGTCGACAGCATCGCCACGGACGGGTCGGTGGTCTCGAGCTACCTCGACGAGCGCGGCGTCGTCACCATCGCGCCGGCGCTGTTCGGCACCGGCTGAGGTTGCCGCTGTCGCGGCTGGGTAGGCTGACCCGAGGTCCCGTCGTTCGCCCCCGAGGAGTCCCGCCATGGCCGTCGCCACCACCGAGCAGTCCGCCGTCGACGCCGTCCCGAAGGGCCTGTTCATCGGCGGCGCGTGGCGGGATGCGACGGGCGGCGCGACACTGAGCGTCGAGGACCCGTCGACCGGGACCGAGCTCGCGCAGGTCGCCGACGCGACGGTCGATGACGCGAAGGCGGCGCTCGCCGCGGCGAGCGAGGCGCAGGCCGAGATGGCGGCCGTCCCCTCCCGCGAGCGCGGCGAGATCCTGCGCCGTGCGTACGAGGAGCTCGTGGAGCGCGCCGACGAACTCGCCCTGCTCATGACGCTGGAGATGGGCAAGCCCGTCGCGGAGTCGAAGGCGGAGATCCTCTACGCCGCCGACTTCCTGCACTGGTTCAGCGGCGAGGCGATGCGCATCACCGGCGACTTCCGGATGAACGAGAAGGGGACGGCGCGCGTGCTGGTCCAGCGCCAGCCCGTCGGCCCGTGCCTGTTCATCACGCCGTGGACCTTCCCGATGGCGATGGGGACGCGCAAGATCGGCCCGGCCATCGCGGCGGGCTGCACGATGGTCGTCAAGCCGGCGAAGCAGACCCCGCTGTCGATGCTCGCGCTCGCGGACATCGTCGACCGCGCGGGGCTGCCGAAGGGCGCGCTGAACGTGGTCACGGCGAAGTCCTCGGGCTCGGTCATGGAGCCGCTGATCCGCGACCCGCGCACGCGCAAGCTGTCGTTCACCGGGTCGACCGAGGTCGGCAAGGTGCTCATCGAGCAGTCGGCCGAGCAGGTGCTGCGCGTGTCGATGGAGCTCGGCGGCAATGCGCCGGTCCTCGTTTTCGAGGACGCCGATCTCGACGCCGCGGTCGAGGGCGCGATGATCGCGAAGATGCGCAACGGCGGCGAGGCGTGCACGAGCGCGAACCGCTTCCACGTGCACGAGTCGGTGGCCGACGCGTTCGCCGAGAAGCTCGCGGAGAAGATGGGCGCGATGCAGGTCGGGCGCGGCAC
>SYBY01000143.1 GCA_005788585.1 Actinomycetota bacterium
AAGGCCGTCGATGTCAAGCCCGACCAGCTGACGGGCCTCATCGTCATCTCCGCCAAGGGCCGGACGCCGCGCGAAGCGCAGCGCATCGCCAACGCGACCGCGCGCGCCTACGTCGACATCCGCCGCGCGCGGGAGAAGGGCCGGCTGGTCGCCGCCCGCAAAGAGCTGCAGAAGATCGAGAAGACACGCGTCGCCCAGGTGCGTCGCGAGGCACGGGAGGCGGGCGCGAACGTCGATATCTCCGGCGTGCAGACCGTCCGCGAGCAGATCGAGTCGCTCCAGCTCGCCGAGCGCATCAACACCGACGCCGTCACCATTGCCACGCCCGCTGAGCTTCCCGAGGGCCCGTCGGGGATCGCGCCCTGGATGATCGGCATCCTCGGCTTCGTCATCGGCGCAGCGCTCGGCGGCGCGATGATCGCCCTGCGCGAGCAGGCCGACAAGCGGATCCACAGCCGCAAGCAGCTCGAACGCACCCTCGGGGCGCCCGTGCTCGCCTCGATCAACAAGCGCGGGCTGCTGCGCGCCCGCAAGCCGCTCGACACACTCACGCGCAAGGACCTCGAGCCGTTCCGCCTGCTGTTCGCGAAGCTGCGGAACTCCGCAGGCGCGGAGGGCATGGAGACCCTGGTGATCGCGTCCGTCGAGGACGACGGCGCCAGCGGCAGCGTGTCCTGGTACCTCGCGGCGACCGCCGCGGCAGCCGGCACCCGCGTGCTCCTGCGCGAGACCGACCACGACCGTCCCAGCGCCGTGGACAACGGCAACGGAAACGGCAACGGGAACGGCGGCGGCCGCCCCGCGGGCCTGACCGACGTGCTCGCGTCGCGCAACTCCCTCGACGAGGTGATCTTCCACGTCGCGGCCGACGACCGGCACGCGGTCGACATCGTCTCTCCCGGCGTGCGCAACGGCGGCGCGCACCTCGGCGGCGGCGAGCGGGTCCGCGAGCTGATCGCCCAGGCCCAGTCCGCGCACGACCTCGTGCTGATCGACGCCCCGCCGGTGACGGACGCCGACGCGGTGCCGTTCGTGCGCCAGGCGCAGGGCGCGGTGCTCGTGTACCGCCACGGCGGCGCGGACCAGGAGGTCCTGCGCGATGCGCGCGACGAGCTGGCCAGCGTCGGCACCCCGCTCCTCGGCATCGTCGCGGTCGGCTTCCGGGGGTAACGGGTGGCGACTCCCGAGCACGGCGACCGGGCGGCAGGGCAGTTCCTGCCCGCGCCCAACCGCCGGGTCTCGCGGGTCTGGCCCACACTGCGGATCCAGTACGAGCGCCTGTTGCGCTCGGACATCCGCTTCGCGCCGTGGGTCGTGCTCGTCGGGCTGCTCCTCGCGCCTGGCGTCGCGGCCGAGCAGTGGCAGTACGTCCTGCTGATCGTCTTCGTCGTCTCGGCCGGCTCGCTGTACATGCGCTGGCCGACGGTGGGACTGGCGCTCGTGGTGATCCTCTGGATCATCGCGCCCTTGATCCGGCGCCTGCTCGACTACTTCGTGGAGTCCAAGGCCGGCCCGGACATCCTCTCGCTCGCGCCCTTCCTCGCCACGCTCACGATCGGCGCGCTGGCCTACCGCCGCCAGAAGCCGAGCAAGGCCGTGCTCATCGTGCTGCTGTCCGTGTGGGCGGGCTTCCTGTGGGGCACGCCCGCCGGACTCGACGATCCGTTCCCGCTGATGTTCGCGCTGTTCTCCTACATCGCGGCAACCATGGGCCTGCTGCTCGGCTACCACGACTGGAAGCGCGGCACGATCGTCCTCGAGAAGCTGCTGCTGGTCATCATCCCGATCGTCGCCGCATATGCGATCTACCAGTTCATCACGCCGTTCCTGCCGCCCTGGGACGCCCTCTGGCTGAAGTTCGAAGCCCCGATCTCGATCGGCACGAAGGAGCAGGGCACGTTCCGCGCCTTCAGCACGCTGAACTCGCCGGGCATGCTCGCGGGCGTGCTCGCGCTGTTCGCGCTCATGCTGCTCGTGGGCCCCAAGATCACCCCGTGGCGGCTCGCCGCGGGCGGCCTGACCATGGCGGCGCTGCTGTTCACCCAGGTGCGTTCGGCCTGGATCGCGATGGCCGTCGCGATGGTCGCGCTCATCCCGGTCTCGCGTGGCGGGATCCTCGGCCGGGTGGCCATCCTGCTCGTCATCCTCGGCGGCATGTACGTCTTCGCGGGCGGCAGTACCGCGGGCCAGGCCGTCGTCGACCGTGCAGCCAGCGTCGGAGACGCGAGCTCCGGCGGGGACCACTCGACGAACGAGCGCATCCAGGCGATCACGGAGTTCGGCCCGCGGGCGCTCGTCCAGCCCATCGGCGACGGTCTGGGATCAGTCGGTCAGGCGTCGCGCCTGAGCAGCAAGGGCGAGCCGCCGTTCGCCGACAACGGCTACCTCACGATCATGTGGCAGAGCGGCCTCCTCGGGTTCCTCCTCATCTACGGCGCCATGCTCGGCGGCGCGATCTACGGCGCGAGACAGCTCAACTCGTACAAGCGAAAAGAACGCTTCCCGTTCGTGGCGATCATGATCGTCACGGCCGTGCAGTCCGCTGCGGCGGACACGCTCTTCGGCCTGGCCGCCGTGATCCTCTGGTACAGCCTCGGCGCGCTGATGGCGTCGTCGGAGGATCCGGAGTGCGAGGCCCTGCGGGTCGAGAAGCGCACCAAGGCCGCGTCGGCCGAACTCGCCGTGACCTATGGCCCCGCGCAGCCCGCCCCGGCCCCTGCGCCGGCCCCGGCGCCGCGTGAGCCTGCACCCGTCGCGTGAAGCTCCTCCTGCTGACGAACGAGTTCGCCCTCCCGGTGAACGCGGGCGGCGTGCGCCGGCAGCTCGGGCTGCTGGAGGCACTGTCGGCGCGCCACGACCTGCACCTGCTTGCGCGCCAGCGTGACCGGGACACCCCGGCCGTGCTCGTCGCCGAGCTGCGCGAGCGGCTGGGCGGCGCGACGGTCGAGGCGTTCCCCGCCCGTCCGGAGACGTGGGCGACCGGCAAGCGCGTGACCGCGCAGCGCTGGGCGCGTGCGGTCCGCGACCGCCAGCCCGCCTGGACCGAGCGATCCGTCAGCAGGCCGCTGGTCATCCGTGCACGCGAGCTCGCGCCCGGCTTCGACGCGGCGATCACGCTCGACGACACCGCGCACACCTACGTCGAGCGGGTCGGGGACCTCGTCCCGTTCGTCATCGACAAGCACAACGTCCTGGCCTGGTCGCGGCGCGTGCGCGGCGGCCTCCAGCCCCAGGCGCGGCTCGAGCACTGGCTCGTCGCGCACTGGGAGCGGCGGACCGTCGGCCTCGCGGGCGCGACGGTCGTCACCTCCGAGGACGAAGCCGCCCGCTTCCGGGAGCTCTACGGCCGCGATCCGTTCGTCGTGCCGTCCGCCATCCCGCCGCCCGCCCACGTCGCCGACCCCGCAGCCGCGCCGCGCGACGTCGTCTGGCTCGGTGACCACCGCTACGCGCCGAACACCGACGGCCTGCTGCGCTTCGCGCGTGAGGCGTGGGCGCCGCTGGGCGAGACCGGCGCACGCCTGTTCGTCGCCGGCCGCGAGCCGACCGAGGCCGTCCGCGCGCTCACCGAGCTTCCAGGCGTCGAGGTCCTGGGCTTCGTCGACGACCTCGCCGCGCTCCTGGGCCGCTGCCGGGCGGCCGTCGCGCCGGTCTGGGAAGGCGCCGGGATCAAGATGAAGACGCTGGAGCTCATGGGCGCCGGCCTGCCCGTCGCCGGCACGACCGTGGCCTTCGAGGGCATCGCCGTGCAGCACGGAGTCGACGGGCTCGTCGCCGACGACCCCTCACGGCTCGGGGCTGCGCTGGCCGAGGTCCTCGACGACCCGTCCCGCGCCGCGGCGATCGGCCACGCGGCGCACGCCCGCATCGTGCGCGAGCACACGTGGGAGCACATCATCGGCCGCTACGACGACGCCCTGCGGGCCGCCGTCAGGACGCGGCGCGCTCAGCCCGCCGGTTGACGCGGTCGATCAGCTCGTCGAGGGGCTTCCAGAACCGCTCGCGCTCCTCGCGACCGGTGCGTGTCGGCGCGAAGTGGTCGCCGTACGCGTAGTTGCGGACGATGATGAGCCGGCGCGGCGCGCTCTTCGGCGTCTTGGAGATCATGAAGCTCGCCTCGCGGGTGCCTGCGAGCAGGTCGTTGACGCTCGCCATCTGGACGACGTCCGTCTTGGGGGAGAGCTCACCCTCCTGGCGCGGCAGGTAGATGTCGCCGCCCTCGATCCGGCGCCCGGAGAACAGGGAGAAGAGCCCGTACGGCATCGGGAGTCCCTCGGCGCGCCAGTTGAAGGCATAGTCGTTGGCCAGGGCGCCTCCCAGGGAGTACCCGCCGACGATGACCTTCTGGGGGTCGTACTGGAGCTTGGGCAGCGTCCGGCGCAGCGCCCGCGCGACGATCGGCCATGCCACCTGCCCGAAGCGCGGGCCAACCGGGAACGGGAACTGCGTGTACACCGGGAACACCACGGTGGCGCGTCGCGTCATGTGCCGCAGCCACTGCTCCTGGCTGCCCACGCTCGCGGTGCCGTACCCGTGAATCCAGATGAGCAGCGGCTGGTCGGGCGGCGCGTCGACCCGCCGCATGACGAACACCGCGTTCGCGCCCTCGCCGACGCGGCCCATCGCGATGGTCTTCGGGATGAGCAGCCGCTCGTTGCGCGTCACGGGCTCCATGCCGGAGATGAACGGCGGCGCCTCATCGCCGACCGGCTGGCCGGGAACCGTGTACTCCCCCGTCAGCCCACCACAGCCGCCCAGCGCGAGCGCGCAGGCGAAGACGACCAGGAGCAATCCGCGGCGGGAGCGGGACATCCCTTCCAAGTATGCAGGGTCGCCGAGGTGGGCCTGGACGGCCGTCAGCGCTTGAGCAGCAGGAGGTTCGTGGAGTCGTACGGGTGCGGGAACCGGGCCGCGAACGCGTCGAGCGCCTCGAGGTCCACGCGCGTCGGCGGGCCCGCGTCGCGCTCCTCACCGACCTCCCACGCCTCGGTGAACTGCGCGCGCAGCTGCTCGTGCATCGTGTCGAGCCCGCCTGCGCGTCCCAGGCCGTACGGCCAGTACTCGAGCAGGACGGGCGCGCCGGAGCCGAGCACGCCGCTCGCGCCGGCCAGCACCTGCGGCTCGTGGCCCTGGACGTCGATCCACACGAGGCCGACATCCTCGGGCGCCACCTGCGCGCGCTCGATCGCGTCATCGAGGGTCATGGCGTTGACCGTGACCGTCTCGCGATTGCCCTCACCGAGGTCGCCCGCCGTCGCCTCGTCGCCGGTGCGGATGCGATGGTCGCCGACGTTCTCGGGGGCGATCTCCAGGACGAGCTCACCCGGCTGATCGGAGATCGCGGCCTGCACGGGCAGCGCGCGCTCCTCGAGGTCATTCGCGATGAGGTTCAGCTTGAGGAACCTGTAGTTGCGCGGCTCGGGCTCGAACGCGACCGCGCGGCCTGCGTCGAAGCGCTTGAGCGCGCAGAGCGTCGCAGTGCCGATGTTGCCGCCGACGTCGAGGAAGACCTTGCCCTTGAGCGGGTCAGGGCGCTCGAGGAGCGTCGCCAGCAGGTCCGAGGTCTTGCGCATGAGCGGCTCGTCCCATGTCCCCTCGCCGACCAGGCCGACGGTGATCGGCCCGCGGTCCGACGTGTCGACGAGGTAGCGGATGTCCCCGTCGTCGACCGCGATGATGGGCGACAGCCGCTGCGCGATGTCGAGCTTGGCCTCGCTGCGCATCTTCTTCCGGCGGTCCGCCGGGCCGCTGGCGTACGCCTTCACGGCCCCTGCCTGGTAGCGCAGGTGCCCGACCGGGTCACTGCGGAAGTCCGGCTTTGCCTTCTTGATCACGCGGGCATTCAATCAGGCCCGGGCCCGCGCGGCACGACGAATCGTGGCGGCCACGCCCTCACCGGCGGCAGCCCACGTCCGGGGCGTGACGAGCGCCTGCGCGGTTGCGACGAGCTCGTCACGCCCGCGGGCGTCCCCGGCCAAGTCGGAGAGCGCCTCCGCCAGCGCGTCCTCGTCACCTGGTGGGACGAACCGCGCCCCGTCGCCCAGGACCTCCCGCAGCGCCGGCAGGTCGCTGACGACCGACGCCGTGCCGCGCAGCGCGGCCTCCTGGGGCGGGAAGCCGTAGCCCTCGAGGAGGCTCGGGTAGGCGAGCAGCAGCGCACCCGCGTAGAGCAGGTCGAGGTCGTCGTCGGAGACGTGCCCGAGGACGTGGACGCCCGGCCCGGTGAGGTCGGCCGCGAGCCGTCCGGTCCCGGCGAAGACGGCCGCCAGGCCCACGCGGGGGGCCGCGCGGGCGAGGAGCTCGGGGCGCTTGCGCGGCTCGAGCGCCCCGACCTGCAGGACGTAGCGCTCAGGCAGCCCGTAGCGCGCGCGTGCCGCCGCGATCTCGTCCGCGGTCGCCGGGCGGTCCGGGCGGCTGATGCCCGGCGCCACGATGTCGATCCGGTCGGGGGCGACGCCGTAGGCGGCCACCACCTCGTCGCGCACGGCGGCCGTCGTCACGAGGAGGCGGTCCGCGCGCCGCGCCTGCGCCCGCGCGTTCGTGATGCGGTGGTTCAGGCGATCCGACCAGGTGAAGTCCTGCGGGCGCACATCGAAGCTGAGGTCGTGGATCGTAAGGACGAGGGGGACGCCGGCGCTGATCGTGCACGGGTGGTTGGCGGGCAGCCAGAACACGTCGGGGTCGCCCAGGCAGCGGTCGATCCGCGGGCGGCGCAGCAGCGCCGAGCGGGCGTAGAAGCGGCGCGACTCCCCGGGCGGACGGATGAGCGTGACGTTCGGCGCCGCGGGGACCCCGTGCAGCGGCGCCGTCCCGGGGGCGAGGATGCGCAGCTCGTCGTCGGGCAGGGCGGCGGCCAGCGCGCCGAGCGTGGGCGCCAGGTAGCGCCACACGCCGCGCGCGCTCTGCAGCGACCGGCCGTCGATCCCGACGACCATGACCGTCAGCCCTGCCGCATGCGCGCGCCGAGCTCGCCGACGTTGCGCTCGACGTCGAACCGCTCGGCGATGACCTCGCGCGCACCAGCCGCGAGACGGTCGCGTAGTGCGGCGTCGCCCAGCACCCGCTCGATCGCGGCGGCCAGCGCGTCGGGGTCGTCCGGCGGGACGAGCAGCCCCGAACGCTCGTCGATGACGGCCTCCGGGATCCCCGCGATCAGCGTGGTCACGACCGGGATGCCGAGCTGCATCGCCTCGAGGATCGCGACCGGGAGGTTGTCCTCGTCGCCGTCGTCCTCGCGCCGGCAAGGCAGGGCGAAGACCTGCGCGCGCCCCAGTGCGGCATCGACACCGCTGCGCGCCTGCGGGCCGAGCAGCGCGACCGCGTCGCCGAGGTCCAACTCGTCGGCCAGCGCCCGCAGGTCGTCCTCCAGCGGCCCGCCGCCCACGATCTCCAGCCGCACCGCGACCCCGCGCGCCCGCAGCACGCTGACGGCGCGCAGCAAGGTGGCCAGGCCCTTCTTCGGCACCAGCCTGGCGACCGCGACGACGAGCCCGTCCTGCGGCTCCCGCGTCACCGCCGGTGGCGCCCCGAGCCCGTTGCGCACCACGACCACCTTCTCGGCATCCGCGGGCGCGACCATCGGGCGCACCCGGGAGACCGAGTACTCCGTGCCCACAGCGAGGAACTCCGCGCGCGCGACCTTGTCGGCCAGGAACGCGGGCGACGTCACCGCGAACAGGTCCCGTGCGTGCCCGGTGCACGACACGCGCTGGCCGCCGAGGATCCCGAGCGCCAGCGCGACGGTCGTCGGCGTGTTGACGAAGTGCGCGTGCACGTGCGCGTCCGCGGGGATCCGGCGGGCGAGGTACGCCGCGTAGGGCACGGCCGCGAGGTGGCGCGGGTCGCGCTCGCGCACCGCCCACGCCGCGCACCATCCGGCCGCGCGCGCGAACCGCACCGGACGGGCGAACGCCTCACGCGCCGCGGCGCCCAACAGCCGGCGCAGGCCGGGGACGTCGCGGACCGTGGCGCGGACCTCGGGCGCGAGCGTGACCTCATCGTCCGCCTCCCCCGGGATGAGATTCCACACCGTGAGCGGCACGCCGCGGCGGACGTGCTCGGCGACCTCACGCTGGACGAAGGACTCGGACAGGCGCGGGAACGTCCGAACGACGTAGTGGACACTCACGCGGTGGCCCCCACCCCGCGTCCGGCGAAGCGCCCGAGACGCCGCAGGCTCGGGAAGTCCAGCACCACCATGAGCGCGAAGTACAGCCCGAGGCCGGCACCCAGGGACGCGCTGATCGCCACCCAGTCGTTCGCCGTGCGCGCGGCGATCTCGTAGCCGATGAACGACGCGATCGCCGCCGCGATGGTCGGGGCCAGGCCGCCCCAGATCGCTCGCGGCGTGAACAGGTCGCGGGAGCTCAGGAAGCAGACCACGAAGAACGTCGCCTGCCCGACGAAGTAGCCGATGCCCGCGCCCTCGACGCCCAATGTCGGCAGGAGCGCCGCGCCGACGCCGAGCGACAGGATCACCGACGGGATCCCGATGTAGAGCACGCGGTCGGCGGCATCCTGCACCCACAGCAGCGTGACGAGCACGGTCCCCACCGGGACGCCGAGCATCATGCCGCCGGCCATCCACGGCACGACGTTGACGGTGTCGCCCCACTGGTCGCCGAACAGCGCGGGCACGAGCGCCGGCACGGTCGCGATCAGCGCCACGACGGGGATGCCCGTGCCGACCGCCGCGAACGCGAGGCCCTGCTCCATGATCTTCTTGGTGCTCTCGCCCGCCTCGGTCAGACGCGCCATGCCCGGCAGCGCCACACGCCACGCGGTCTCGAAGACCGTCGTCAGCACGATGAGCAGGCGCCGGGCCAGCGACCAGGCGCCCAGCGCGGCCGTGCCGCTGATGATCGCGATGAGGATGCCGAGCCCCTCGTCGCGCACCAGCGTGAGCACCCAGGAGAGCTGGAAGAAGATGCCGAACCGGATCGTCGAGCGCAGCGCGCCGAGGCGCAGCGACGGGCGGACGAAGCCGACGGGCCCGCCGAAGACCAGGATCGACGTGCCGACGAGCGCCTTCAGCGCGGTCGCGATGCCGACGCCCAGCGGCCCGAGGCCGGCGATCACGAGCCCGATCGCGAGCACGTTGTAGAAGATCGCCTCGGCGATGTCCGCGCGGATGATGAGGCCGTACTGCAGGTCGCGCTCGCAGACGATCGCGGTCGGCACGCGTGGGACGGTCAACAGCAGCGACGACGCCATCAGCGCGATCGCCAGCCCGTCGTCGCCGAAGAACGGCACGATGCCGAAGACCGCGATGCTGATCGCGCCCGTGATCATGATCTGGAAGCCCGCGATGGCGCGGAGCTCGCGCTGGCTGGGCGGTTCCTCCCGCCCGAGGAACGCGGCGTTCAGGCCGCCGTCGGCCACGAATCGCCCGACGACCATGAAGATCATGCCGATGGCGATGACGCCGTAGCCGGCCGGGCCGAGCAGCGGCGCGATGACGAGGTTGCCGGCCAGGCCGAGTACGCGCACGACGACGGCGCGCGCACCCATCGCGGCCATGCCCTTGACGGCCTTATCCGTCAGCTCAGCGTTACCGCCGGGCGCGGGCGCGTCCGGCGCCTTGTTCCCCTCCGGCTCCCGTTCCGTCATCGGCCCGGGAACTGTACGGACGCAGCGCCTTTTGCGCACCCCGCCTCCTGGCGCATCGGCGTATGATCCCGCGCGGGATGAGGGTCCTTGGTCTCATCGGCACCTTGCCGGATGCAACAACGCCATCGGGGCCGCCGCGCGCGCTCGCGCTCCTGCGCCTGCTCGCGGACGCCGGCCACGAGGTCCAGCTCGTCGTCGGTGAGCCCCTCGACGGCGACCGCCGTGCGCTGGCCGACACCGCGGCCGCCGCCATCGGCGGACCCGTCACCGCCGCAGCCGGCGCCGCGCGGATCGCTGCCGGAACGGAGGCCCTGCGCTGGGCGCTGCCCATCCGCCTCGCGGCGGAGTACGCCACCCCGCTGGCCCGGTCGGCCCGGGCGTTCGCGCCGAGCGTGGACGCGATCATCAGCTTCGACGACGCCGGTCACGGCGCCGCGTCCGCGGTCTCCGGCGACGTGCCCACGGTCATGGACCACGTGCACATCCGCGGCGTGACCGACGACGGTGACTGGGCGCGCACCAGCGCGGCGCGCTGGACCATCCAGCCGCACCGCTCGTGGGAGCGGCGCGTGCTGGCCCGCGGGTTCGGGGCCATCACGCCCTCCGCACAGACACGCGCGCGTATGGACCGCCTGTACTACCGCCGTCCGATCATCGTGCCGACCCCGGTCGCCCACCCGCCGTTCACGGCCGCCGACGCGCCCAGCACGGGGACCTTCACGGTCGGCTGGTACGGCGACACGCGCGAGCCGGGCGAGCGCGACGGCCTGGCCCGCCTCGCCTCCGAGCTCTGGCCGCTCGTCGGCGACGGAACCGCACGCCTGCTGCTCGCCGACGCCGCCAGGCCCGCCGAGCTCGCGGCCGCCGGCACCCTGCCGGCCGCTGAGGCGGTGCACCCCGACGGAGGTCTCCAGGAACTGGCGACGCGCTGCACGATCGCCATCCGCCCGCTCTGGCGCGCCGGCGGCGACGGCGCGGCCACGCTTGCGCTCATGGCAGCGGGCCTCCCCGTCGTCGGAACGCCCCAGGCCTTCGAGGGCATCGACGTCCACCCAGGGATGGAGGGGCTCATCGCCGACACGCCGAGCCGCCTGGCCATCGCGCTGCGCACGTTCGCCGAAGACCCCGCGTCGACGCGGCAGATCGCCGGCCAGGGCCAGCAGCACGTCCTGCGCCACCACGCGCCCGAGACCGTCACGCCGATCCTCGAACACGCGATCCGGAAGGCGATCGAGCGCTTCGCCGACTTCCAGGCCGGCCGCGTGCCGGCCCCGATCGACCCGGCGACCGCGAAGCAGCAGATCACGGAGACGCTGAAGCACGCACGCGCTGCGGGCGCGCATCTGCGTTAGCTGTATTGCAGTACACTAACTCGTGATACAGTAACCGCGGTGATCGACCGCGTCGACGAAGCAGCTCGGCTGACCGCTGCGGCGGACGCCCCGCCGCAGCTCGTCGTGCTCCGCGGCCGGCGCCGCGTGGGCAAGAGCTACCTCACCGCGCAGGTCCTCGGCGAACGCCGTGGCATCTTCTTCCAGGCCGACGAGCAGGACGAGCACGGCCAGCTCGACCTCTTCGCCCGCGAGGCGTCGGCGCTCCTTCCTGGGTCGCCTTCCCTCCGGTTCGACTCCTGGGACGACGCGTGGACCTTCGTCGAGGCCCAAGCCGACGCGGTCCCGCTCGTCGTCGTCCTCGACGAGTTTCAGTGGCTGTGGTCGGCCCAGCCGGCGCTCGACTCGATCATCCAGCGGCACTGGGACCGCTGGCAGCGTGACGGCACGCCGATCACCCTCGTGCTGAGCGGCAGCGCGCTCGGCCGCATGGAGGACCTCGTCGCCGCGCGCAGGCCGCTGTACGGCCGAGCCGACTACCGACCGCTCCTGCAGCCGCTCGACTACCGGTGGTCGCAGCACTTCGCCGCACCCGATACACCACCGGACGACCTGCTCAGGCGCTACGCGATCCTCGGCGGCACCCCGCAGTATCAGGCGTGGGCGGGTGCCGGCCCCCTGCGCGAGGTTATCGGCGAGCGCATCCTCCGCCGTGGCGAGTCGCTCTACGAGGAGCCGCTGCACCTCCTGCGAGAGGAACAGTCGATCCGCACCGCGGGCACCTACTTCAAGCTCGCGCACGCCATCGCTCAGGGTGCGACCCAGCACGGCGAGATCGCCAGCAAGGCCAAGCTCGACACGCCGAACATGACCAAGATGCTGCGGCGCCTGGAGGAGCTCGGCTACGTTGAGCGACGTTCGCCCCTCGAGCCAGACGGCGTGGTCGAGAAGCGCGGGATCTACCGCTTGAGCGACCCGTACTTCCGCTTCTGGTTCCGGTACGTCTTCCCGAACCGCAGCCGCCTCGAGCGGGGCCGGGTCATCGAGGTCCTTGACACCATCGAAGCCGACCTCGACACCTACATGGGCCTCGCGTTCGAGGACTGCTGCCGAACCTGGCTCGGGACCTACGCGCCCGACCCCCTCGGAACAGGGCTGCGCGAGATCGGCAGCTGGTGGCACCGAACCGGGAGCCCCGAGATCGACATCGTTGGCATCCGCGACCACGACGAGCCGCTCGTCGGGTCATGCAAGTGGAACGCCTCCACGTCAACCAATGTCCTTGGAGCGCTCCGCCGTGATCAGGAACGTTTCCTCGGCCCGGACGCCCCCGCCGCCCGTGTGATCTTCGCGCGCGGCTTCAGCGATGAACTCATCGACCGCGCCAAGCGCGACGGCACCGAACTCGTGCCGGCCGCCGCGCTCTTCTAAGACGTCGCCGCGGCCTCGTCCTCGAGGTCGTGGATCGCGTGCGCTTCGATCCCGTCGGTCCCGAGTGTCTTGCGCACCAGCCCGGCGAGCACGTGGCCCGGCCCGGACTCCACGAACTTCCAGGCGCCCGCGGCATGAAGGTTGAGCACGAGCTCGCGCCAGCGCACGTTGCGCATGACCGCCGTGGCGAGCTGCTCGGCCGGGTCGGTGAACGGCGCGGCGTCAGCCGCCGACCAGATCTGGCTCTCCGTCTCGCGGAAGGTCACCTTCGACAGCGCCTCGCGGAACGGCGGCACGCTGGAGGCCATCCGCGGCGTGTGGCCCGCCCCGCCGTTCATCGGCAGCTTGACGACGCGGAACCCCGCGTCCTTGCCCGCCGTGTAGCACCAGTCCATCGCCTCCTGGCTGCCGGCCACCACGACCTGCACGGGCGAGTTGTCGTTGGCCATCATCACGCCCTGGTCTGCGGCGCCCTCGACGAAGTCCTGCACGCCCGGGCCGATCATCGCCATCATCGCGCCCTTGGCGTCGACCTGGCGAACCTCCTCCAGCAGCTCCCCGCGAATCTTCACGAGCGCCAGCGCATCCTCCATCGACAGCGCGCCGGACGCGGCCATCGCCCCGAACTCGCCGAGCGAATGCCCGCAGAACGCCCGCTCCGCCGGGTCACCCAGGTCGAGCTTGCCCGCCGCCTCGAGGCGCTTGATCCGCTCCCAGCCGGCCATGGTCGCGCAGAACAGCGCGGGCTGGAACAGCCCCAGCGTGTCCCGGCGCTCGAACAGGTCTGGGGCGACGGTCTCGCGGGCCAGCGCGCCGAGCTCGGGCACGTACTCGTCCACCCGCGCCCCCATCTCGCTGATCTCGCTCCCCTGGCCGGGGAACAAGACGACATGGGTGACGCGCGCGCTCATTCGGTCGCGCCCGCCTTGGCGTACACGCCCTCGAGTGCGTCGCCGACCGTGCGAATCTCCCCGAGGTCACCCTGCTCGATCTGGATGCCCATCTCCTCGTCGAGGATCTGCGCGAGCTCGACGAGGTCGAGGGAGTCGATGTCGATTTCCTCGAGCGTCGCCTCCTCGGTGATGGCGTCGGGGTCGGCGCCGAAGTTCTCCAGCGCGTCGTAGATCTTCGCCTTGATCTCAGCCTTCGTGTGGGCCACGGGTCTCCTCTGCGGGTCAGGATTCAGACGTTACGGCGGACAGCATCGCAATCGGGATGGGCGATGCGCTCAGTCCCCCGTCGACGGTCAGCACGCTGCCGTTGACGTACGCGGCGCCCGACGACGCCAGGAACCGCACGCATGCGGCGACGTCCTCCGGCGTCCCCGCCCGCTTCGCGGGCACGATCCTCGGCGCGGCCGCGATGATCTGCTGGAACTGCTCCGGGTGGTAGTCCGCCTCGACGAGCCCGGGCATGACGGTGTTCACGGTCACACCACGGCGCGCGACTTCTGCGGTGACGGCGCGGCCGAGCGCTTCGAGCCCGCCCTTTGACGCGGTGTAGCTGGACTGGCCGGCCACCGGCATCTCCGAGGACAGCGAGCCGATGTTGACGATGCGCCCCCAGCGGGCCCGCAGCATGCGCGGCACCGCGCGGCGGATGGTGCGAAACGGGGCGGTGAGGTTCACGTCGAGGACGGGTTCCCAATGCTCGTCCTTCATGGCGCCCAGCGTCCGCAGCGCGGTCGTCCCTGCGTTGTTGACCAGCACCAGCACCGACCCGAAGGCCTCCTCGGCGGTCTCGAAGACGCGGACGACGGCGTCCTGCTGCGTGAGGTCTCCGCCGGCCGCGATGGCCTCGCCGCCCGCCGCGCGGATCTGCGCGGCGACCTCCTCGGCTCCGGCGGCGTTGCTGTTGTAGTGCACGACCACGCGCCAGCCGTCAGCCGCGAGGCCCCGCGCGCAGGCGGCGCCGATCCCGCGGCCTGCGCCGGTGACGAGCGCGCACCCGTCCTGCTGAGGATCCTGCGTGCCGGCCATCCTGAATCAGACCGCGGAGGTGACCTGCTCGGACGTGCCGGAATCCGCGGCACGCTGCGGCTGACGCACGAGGCCCTGCTCGACGATGTAGTCGGCGAAGTGGCGGCCGACGACACGGGCGCCCGCCTCGTTGGTGTTGAGGCTGTTGGAGATCCGCAGCCGCCAGTCCAGCCCGAGGTCGGGCCGGGGCATGACGTGCACCCGGTCGCCGTGACGGGCCGCCGCGGCGTGCAGCTCCGCGGTCACGTCTTCGAGCTTGCGCCGGTTCAGCGGTCCCTCGAGGATCGGCGACGTCGGCTCGTAGAGCGCGAACACCGTGTCGGGCCACGCCTTCAGCGCGACCTCCAGGAACGTGTCGAGCGCCTCCGAGCCGGGGTAGTCGATCGTCTTGAACGCGGCAATCCGCTGGGACTTCGCGATCACGCGCCAGACCGGGAAGATGAGCTTGCCGATGCGCTTGCCCAGGTTCTCGCGCAGGCCGATGACGCGGATGTGGCCGCCGAGGTAGTGCCGACCCGCGTAGATCGGCCCGATCTGCATGAAGACGAAGTCCGGGGCGCCACGGTTCTTGCGCCGGCGCTTGAGCAGCTCCTTCTCGGTCTGCGGCAGCTCCTCGAACATCCAGACCCACATGTTCTGGTAGCCCGCCTCGATGCCTTGGGACGCGAGGTCCTCGAGCATGAAGCGGGGAAACCCGAGGGGCGCGCCCACCTGGTGGTTGTTCGGCATCGCACGGTCCTCACACGTGCCGATGCGCAGGATGTCGACCGTCGGCCCGGCATCGCGATCCGGCGGAGGCACGGACCACGCCATCCAGCGATCGCGGTCGCGCACCCACAGCCACGGCGACAAGTACTTCTTGAAGAGCTGTTTGGCCAGCTGCGGCCCCCGCCGAGCGTCCACCTTCACCCCATCCCCCAGTCCCTCATGGCGGCGGAGTGTACCGACGGGCACGAGCGGGGGAAAGGCGCGTTGCCGCTGTCCCTACGTGGTTCCTACCCGAGCACCTTCAGGCGACCCACCGATGCGCGGGGATCGTCGGCGTTGGCCGGCGTGGTGAACCACAGCACGATGCGCCGCAGCTCCTCGCCGCCGGCGTCGAGCGTGATCGTGACGTCGCGCTCGCCCGACGGCAGCTCGGGCTCGGCGACCAAGCGCCAGCCGGCCTTCAGGCCGGACGGGTCGCCGGACTTCACGCCGTAGACCTGCAGGCCCATGCCGGTGGTCGTGGTGCGGAACGTGATCTCGCGCACCGTGCGCACCGCGCCGAGGTCGACCTTCAGGCCGGCGCCGATCGGCTCGCCGTCGGCGGGAACCGTCACGTCGAAGAACGGGTCGGTCGTGTTCAGCGCGTCCTCGGGATCGCCGAATTCCGCACCCGCGCGCTCGTACGGGTCGTAGACCTCGAGTTCGTCCGCCTTGACGTCGAAGGCGGTGAGCTCCTCGGCGCCGGTGCCGCCGGTCGTGTCGTCCGTGTTCGTGTCCGTCGACGTGTCCGGCAGCGGCGTGACGGGGTCGACCACCGTGTCCGGGACCGACGTGTCAGGCGTGGACAGGTCGGGCTGCGCGTCGTTGGACGGCGCGGGCTCGACGGGCTCCACGGGCTCGGGCTCCGGCGGCTCACTCGTCGGGCGCTCGGGCGCGGGCGGCTGAGGGACCTGCGCGGGCACCGGCGTGCCCGGTGCCGGGTTCTGCGCGGCGGTCTCACGCTCGGCGTCACCGGTGACGGCGGCGTAGCCGGCGACCGACGCGCCACCGACGAGCAGCAGCGTGAGCACCAGGACCATGGCGCCCAGGCGCCAGCCGGGACGCTCACCGAGCCGCCCGGGAGCGGCGGTCCCGCACTCCAGGCACCAGTCCTGGCCGGCCAGCATCGCGGCGCCGCAGGACTGGCAGGTGGCAGCCGGCGCCTCGACGCTCGAGACGGGCTCGGGCGGGGACGGCTCGACCGGCGGGTGGCCATTGACCGCGGACTCGACGGCGGGCTCCTCCGTCGTGGCCGGGCGCTCGGATCTGCGCAGCAACGTCCTCACCCCGCTCAGGGTACCCGAGCGGCGAGCTGAGGTCGTCGCCCTCAACCGGACGACGCGTGGTTGCTGGACCGGGCATCGCGCTAGGGGCGCGCGATGAAGTTCTCGTGACGCTCGTGCACCACGAGCTGCTCAAAGGCGGCTCGCGCGAGCGGCCCCTGCGCATCGAAGGAGAAAACCCGTAGCCCGGCGCGCGCCAACTCGTCGTAGAGCTCTGACGATGGCGTTCCCTGCAACACCGCCGCCCGCGTGTGCTCGAAGACCACCACGGGGCGGTCCCGCTTGAGGGTCTCACGCGCTCCGCGCACCGTCGCGAGCTCCGCGCCCTCGACATCGATCTTCAGGAGCTTGACCGGCCCTGCATCCCCGACGACCGTGTCGAGCGTCACCGTCGGCACCTCGATCTGCGTCGAGGCCGAAAGGTGGGCCAAGGGCTGGATTCCGCTTGAGTCGGCGTGCTTGGGGAAGTAGTGGAAGGTCACGCTGCCGACGGTGTCGGAGAGCGCTGCGCGGTGCACGTCCACGCTCGGATAGCTACCCCGCAGGTTCTCGGCGAGATGAGGGATCGGCTCGAACGCAAGATGACGCGCAGCGGGCGAGAACCGAACCATCAGATCCAGCACGGCACCGCGATGCGCACCCGCATCAACGCACAGCGAGTCGGGCTCCAGGATCGCCGCCATCAAGGGACCCAGGACCGCATGGTCTCGGCGCTTGCGGCGCTCCCAGTCCGGCGCGAGCGCCGCCCGCACCCGCCGAGCCGGCTCGAGCAGGCCTGCCCTGGATGCCGCGCCCTTCAGCATCTGTCGTGTTCGCATGTGCCCCCCCCGCCCGCGTTCATCCGCTCATGGATCCCCGAGGCGGACACTAGGCCCGTAGATCCTCACGCGCTGCGCACGGGCGGCATGCGAGATGCGAGAACCCCAGTGTCCACGCCGGTGAACGAGATTCAGCGCGACGTGCAAGCGAGGATGGCCTGCGCACCTTGCCACATGCTGATCATGCATCAACCCTCTTTCAGTTGGCTTGCTTCGATCGTTCGTTCGGCGTAGGTTCGACAGCCCTTCCGGGTGTCGTGCCGACGCGCCGGACCAGCTGCCGAACGGAGAACAGGTGCCCAGATCCAGAACCATCCACGGTCGACCCCGGAGACGTGTGGTCGTCCTGGCGATGGCCATGCTCTCGGCATGCGCGATCGTGCCGGCCGCAGCGCCCGCCATCGAGACGGGGGTTGAGCCCAACGAAGCGGTGCTCCCACTCTCCACTGCCGAGTGCGAGGGCACGAAGGTCGTGGCGTACCTCGTCCGTGGCTCCGACGAGAACCCGGGGGTGAACAACTACTTCGAAGGCGTCGGCACGCAGATGCTCCCGATCTATCGCGCGCTCAAGCAGCTCTACACGTACGGGACGGTACCGACGCCACTTCCCGCCGAGCCGGTCTCCTCGTGGTTTGACAGCACCCGGGTCCCGGGGCTCAAGCTCGTGACCAACCGCGGCCCGCGCACCATTCCGCGCGACGCGCAGAACCGGCAGGTCTACCGAGGGGTTGAGGACCCGGCGAGCCGCCGCACCGACCCCGAGCTCGGATACCGCGCGATCGGCGTCGACCTCACCGTCTTTCAGGACCCTGCTTCGAACACGGGGGCATACGTTGCAGGGCTCCTCGAGGAGTACAAGTCGAGCATGCTCCAGGGAACCACGGCTGCGGTGTGGGACCTCAATCGAATTCTCGACAACTGCCCGAACGCGACTCTCGTCGTGATGGGCTACAGCCAGGGGGCCGAGATTCTCCGCCGGGCCATGGCCGACACCGCCCTGGCGGAGCGGGTGCGCACCCGGACCGCGAAGACTGCGGCCTTCCTGTTCGGCGACGTGCGCTGGTTCGAAAGCGAACCGAACGTCAAGTACGTGGGCGGGACGGCCGGGGGGACCCGGGGAGTGATGAACTCGATCCAGGGCGGTGGATACAACAGTGTGTGGGGAAGCGGCCCGCAGCAGGTCCTGACAGCCATGGGGCCGGTTCCGCAGTTCAAGCCCGAGTGGAACGTGACGACGTACTGTCACGCCGCCGACGTGGCGTGCCAGGGAGCCGGCGACCTCGGTCTCAATCAACACGTCAACTACGACGTCACGGACGCCGTGGGTGCGAGCGCGCGGATGGCCCAGTTCATCTACGAGTTCGGGGGCTCGTCGAAGCTCGACATCGCCAGCAATCGTCAAGCGGTGACGGTCTCGACCACATCCACGCGCTCCTGCATCAAGTACCTCAACGCGTGGTACGTGCCGACGAGCATCTCGATGCGCGTCTCGATCATCGGCGACCCCGGCCAAGCCAACCAGGTCCGCGGCTCATGGCCCGGGTTCGGTGACGGGGGTGGGTATTTCGTCAGCGATCTCACCCTCCCCGCTGATCCGTCGCGACCGCTTGTGAACCCCGACCCTTCGGGGAATCCGGACCCGACGAACCGCGTCGACGGCATGCTGACCCGGTCGGCGGGAGTTCTCGCGAAAGCGCCCGGCGCGACGCTAGTTTCGGCCCCGGACGCGGCATCCATGACCCGGCTGCACACCATCGCCATCTGCTGAATCCGCCCGGCGCCCCGGGCTCGTCCCGGGGTGCCGGCTACCGGCCGGCCGGCTCCAGCCGGAGCTTCACGCCACCGACGTCCTTGCCGTCCACCGCGGAGACGACACGGTCGACCTCCGACGCGGGGACCGACAGGAACGAGAAGCGGGTGAGGACCTTCACGTCCCGGACGGCCTCGCCGTCGAGGCCGGCGTGCTCGACGACCGCATGCACCACGTCGGAGACCTCGAGGCCGTCGGCCTTGCCGCCGCTGAGCAGCAGCTTCGCGAAGTCCTCGTCGCCGTTGCGCGTGATCTGCGGCTTGCTGTGCCGGCGCGGTGCCTCTTCGACCTTCGCGGGCGCGACGTGCTTGCCGGGCTCCCACTGCGAGATCTTCGTCCCGATGTGGTCCTCGATCGCCTCGAGCTCGCGCTTCTGGCGCGGCTCGACGAACGTGACCGCGCGGCCGGAGCGCCCGACGCGGCCCGTGCGGCCGATGCGGTGGACGTACACGTCAGGCGACGTCGGGACGTCGAAGTTCACGACGTGCGTGACGGTGGAGATGTCGATGCCGCGCGCGGCGACATCGGTCGCCACGAGCACCGGGACACGCCCGCCCTTGAAGCCGAGCATGACGCCATCGCGGGCACCCTGGCTCATGTCGCCGTGCAGCGCCTTGACGTTCATCCCGCCGTCGCGCAGCTTGCGGTTGAGCTGGTCGCAGCGCACCTTCGTGCGGACGAAGACGATGGCCTGATCGGGCCGCTCCTCGCGCAGGACCTCGACGAGCTTCTCGGCCTTGTCCTGCGCCTTGACCTCGACCTGGAACTGCTCGACCGAGTCGACAGTGAGCGTCTGAGCCTTGACCTTCACCATCGCCGGGTCGTACAGGTACCGGTCGGCGAGCTTGGCGATCGGCGGCGGCATCGTCGCTGAGAAGAGCGCGGTCTGCCGGCCGTTGGGCGTCAGCGACAGGATCTTCTCGACGTCCTCGAGGAACCCGAGGTCCAGCATCTCGTCGGCCTCGTCGAGCACCACATAGCGGCAGTCGTGCAGCACGAGCGAGTTGCGACTGATGAGGTCCTTCACCCGGCCGACGGTGCCGACGACGATGTGTCCGCCGGCGCGCAGCTGCGCCTGCTGGGTGCGGATGGGCGCGCCGCCGAACACTGCGACGACGTCGACCTTCTTGTGGACGCCATACGAGCGGATGGCCTGCGTGACCTGGATGCACAGCTCGCGAGTCGGGGTCAGGACGAGCGCCTGGACCTCGTTGACCTCGGGGTCGACGTTCTCGATGAGCGGCAGACCGAACGCGGCGGTCTTGCCCGAGCCGGTCTGGGCCTGGCCGATCATGTCGCGCCCTTCCATGAGCGGCGGGATCGCCTGCTCCTGGATCGGGGACGGCTTCTCGTAGCCCACGTCCTGCAGCGCCCGCAGGACAGGCTCGGAGAGGCGGAGGTCGGCGAAGCTCGTCATCGGGCCACCACTCTAGGTGGTTGACGCGTACGCTGCCCGGCGGGGGATGCGCGTGCTGTACGTCAATCAGACCGCTCAGATGAGCGGTGCAGAGCACTCGTTGCTCACGCTGATCGGCGGGCTGCGCGACCGCGTTGACGCCGAGGTCGCCTGCCCGGAGGGCGACTTCGCCGACGCGGCCCGCGACCGCGGGCTGCGGGTGCACACGATCAACGGGACCGACGTGACGCTCGCGCTCGACCCGGTCGGGACCCCGAAGGCGATCGCCGGGATCGCCGCCGACGGCGCGCGAGTCGCCCGGATCGCCAGGCGCGGCGGGTTCGATCTCGTCCACGCCAACACCACGCGGGCGGGGCTCATCGCCACGATGTTCGCGGGCGCTGGCACGAAGCCGACGATCGTGCACGTCCGGGACTGGACGCCGGAGGGGCGGGTCGCGGCCGCGATCCTCCAGTACACGCGAGTGCGGGCCTCCGCGCTCATCTGCATCTCGCAGCTCGTGGCCGACGAGTTCCCGTCGCACCCGCGGCGGACGCCGCTGCACGTCATCCACAATCCGATCGACCTCCGGCGCTTCGACCCGGACCGCTACGACCGGGGCGCCGCCCGCGCCGCGCTCGGGCTCGACGCCGACGACCTCGCCGTGGCCGTGATCGCCCAGGTCACGCCCTGGAAGGGGCAGGAGGAGGCGATCCTCGCCGTCGCCCGGCTCCGCGAACGCCACCCGAACCTGAAACTGCTGGTCGTGGGCTCCGCGAAGTTCCAGTCCGCCCGCCTGGACAACCAGGCCTACCTGGAGCGGCTGCACGCGCTGCCCGCGCAGCTCGGCGCACAGGACATCGTGCGCTTCCTCGGCGAGCGGCGGGACGTCCCCGAGATCCTGCGCGCGCTCGACGTCCTGCTCGTTCCATCCTGGAAGGAGGCGTTCGGGCGGATCGTCGTCGAGGGCATGGCCATGGGCCTCCCGGTGATCGCCACCGACGTGGGCGGGCCGAAGGAGATCGTCACCACCGGCGTGGACGGCGTGCTCGCGCCCCCGCAGGCGCCGGCCGCCTGGTCGGACGCGCTGGAGCGCCTGCTCCTGGATCCCGCCGGCCGTGCCGCCCTCGGCGCGCGTGCGCGAGCCTCCGCGGTCGCGCGATTCACTCCCGAGCTGGCCGCAGCACGGGTGTGGGATGTGTATGAGCGCACAGCCCACCCAGGCTGATCCCCCCAAATGGGTGGCGAACAGCACGAGGTTCCGCTACGGTCCATTCGGGATGAGGGACGGGGCGACCAGGGGGGTCGCGCTGGCGCATGACTACTTGCTGGTTCTGCGTGGCGCTGAACGCGTCTTCGATGCGATGGCTGACTGCTGGCCGGATGCACCGATCTCGACGCTCCTCTATGACCAAGAAGCCACTCGCGGCCGGTTCGCCGGTCATGAGGTCCATACGTCGTACCTGCAGCGCCTCGGTGTTCGTCAGCACGGATTCCGGCGGCTCATGCCGTTCTATCCGCGGGCGGTCGAGAAGCTGCACATCCCCGATGCCGAGGTCGTGATCTCCAGCTCCAGCGCGTTCGCGCACGGACTGCAGGCCCCCGGTGACGCGGCACACATCTGCTACTGCCACTCGCCGTTCCGGTACGTGTGGCATGAGCGCCAGCGCGCGATCGACGAGCTGCCCAACTGGAGCCTGCCCATCGGCGAACGCCTGCTCGACCGGGTGCGGCACTGGGACTACGAGGCCTCGCGGCGCGTCACGCACTACATCGCGAACTCCGAGCTGACCCGCCAGCGGATCGCCGACTTCTACGACCGCGACTCGTCGGTCATCCATCCGCCCGTCGCCGTCGACCGCTTCACGCCGTCGACCGACCATGACGACTACTTCCTCGTCGTCTGCGAGCTCGTGCGGCACAAGAACGTGTACGTCGCGCTCGGCGCGGCCGAGAAGGCGGGCGTGCCGATCAAGGTGGTCGGCACGGGTCCGGACGAGTACTGGCTGCGCCGCGACTACCCGAACGCCGAGTTCCTGGGCCGCGTCTCCGACGAGGAGCTCGCCCGTGTGTACGAACGCGCCCGGGCCTTCGTCATGCCCGCCATCGAGGAGTTCGGCATCGTCGCCGCCGAGGCGCACGCCGCCGGGCGCCCGGTGCTGGCCGCCGGAGCGGGCGGCGCGCTGGAGATCCTCCTCGAGGGGCAGACCGGCGTCTTCGCCGAACCGCACAATGTCGACGCGTTCGCCGAGGCGATGCGCGAGGTCGACTGGGAGGCGTTCGACCCGGCGGTCATCCGCGCCCGCGCAGAGGAGTTCTCCGTGCCGACCTTCCAGCAGCGCCTGCGCGAAGAGGTCGACCGCGTGCTGGGCAACAACGTCGAGCCGCTGCCCGGGACCGCCGGCGTTCAGGCCGTGGGGTCGAGGAACAGCTTCCCCGACGTGCGCCGCTCCGCCAGCGCGCGCTGAGCCTCCGCCGCCTGCGAGAGCGGGTACGTCGGGCCGACGACCACGCGCAGCTCGCCGCGCGCGATGCGGTCGAACAGGTCCTGCAGCGGCGGGCCGACCAGCTCGGGACGCTCGAGCAGCGGCTGGATCCAGAACCCGATGACCTGCCGGTTGGTCCGCATGAGCTTGCCGGTGCGCACCTCGTTCTGCTCGCGCGAGGCGATGCCGTAGACGACGAGGCGGCCGAGCGGCGCGAGCGCGTTGTAGGACTGCTCGAAGACCTCGCCGCCCGCGAGCTCGAACACGACGTCGACGGGGGCGCCGTCGTTCGCGGCGAGCACGCGCTCGGTCAGGTCCTCCGGGCCGCTGTCGATGGCCGCGTGCGCGCCGAGGTCGAGGGCGAGCTGCCGCTTCTCCGGGCTCGACGCGGTCGCGATGACCTTCGCCCCCAGCGCGACACCGAGCTGCACGGCGAGCGAGCCGACGCCGCCGGCGGCGCTGCCGACCAGCACCGACTCACCTGCCGCCACCCGGCCGAACGTCATGTGCAGGTGCCAAGCGGTGAGCCCCTGCATGATCACGGCGAGCGCCTGCTCGTCGGTGACCCCGGCGGGGATCGGGACCGTGACCGCCGCGGGCGCCGTGGCGTACTCCGCGTAGCCGCCCGTGCCGCACAGCGCGACGACCCGCGCTCCGGTGTCCTCGCGGACGCCCGCCACCTCGACGCCCGGGACGAGCGGCAGGTCGCGCGCCTCGACGTACTGGTTGTGGCGCTGGTGGGTGTCGGCGAAGTTCAGCCCGGCGCGGCTGACCTTGATGAGGACCTCCCCGTCCGCCGGCTCGGGGATGGGGATGTCGACGAGCTGCAGGACCTCGGGGCCGCCGAACTCGGTGATCTGGACAGCCTTCATGGCGGGGAACGTACTAGGGTCCCGCCCATGGCCGTCACCGTGGTTGGATCCATCGCTTACGACGCAGTGCAGACCCCGTTCGGCGAGCGGGAGAAGATGCTCGGCGGCGCCGCCGTGCACTTCGCGCTCGCCGCCTCGTTCTTCGACGAGGTCCGCGTCGTCGGCCCCGTCGGCGACGACTTCGGTGACGCGGAGTACAAGGTGCTGCACGACCGCGGCGTGATCACCGACGACATCGAGCACGTCGAAGGCGGCAAGACGTTCTTCTGGAAGGGCGTCTACAGCGAGAACCTCAACCAGCGCGAGACGCTCGTCACCGACCTCAACGTCTTCGAGACGTTCGAGCCGAAGCTCTCCCAGGCCTCCAAGGACGCCGAGACGCTGTTCCTCGCGAACATCGTGCCGGACCTCCAGCTCGCCGTGCGCCAGCAGTGCACGGGCGCGAAGTTCGTCGCGATGGACTCCATGGACCTGTGGATCAACATCGCGCACGAGCCGCTGACCGAGGTCATGCGGAACGTCGACGTGGTCATCCTCAACGACGAGGAGGTGGAGATGTACTCGGGCAAGACGCCGATCATCTCCGCGGCGAACCACATCCTCGACCTCGGCCCGAAGGCCGTCCTGGCCAAGCAGGGCAAGTACGGCGTCGGCGTCATCATGCGCGAGGGCACGTTCTGGCTGCCCGCCTACCCGATGGAGCAGGTCATCGACCCGACCGGTGCGGGCGACTCCTTCGCCGGCGGCTTCGTCGGCTTCCTGGCCCAGCACGCCGATGAGGAGCAGACGCTCGACCTCTACGCACGCGCCGCGGCCTACGGCACGGCCGTCGCGTCGTTCAACGTGCAGGAGTTCGGCACCGAGCGCGTGGCGCGGCTGACGGGTGACGAGATCGCCGAGCGCGTGGGCCATCTGCAGCGGATCACGCAGTTCAGCGACACGCCCGTCGCCCTGCGCGGCTAGGTCACGCGCGACATCCGTCCAGTTGGCTGAAGCGCCCTAAGTTTCAGCCAATCGGACACCGGTCCAGACACGGCCCTCCCGCCGTAAGCGGCGCGCCGAACCGTCGATAGCCCTCCCACGGACACCGCAAGGATCGCGGCGTCACAGGCAGGTCGGCCAGGGAGGGCCAGTTGTCGTTGTTGCAGCGCGGCGCCACGGGTGTCGTAGCCATCTTGATCGCCGTCGGCATGACGGCCCCCGCGGCATCGGCCGCGCGCACGGATGGTGTCCTCGTGCAGCACGACGACGGCCGCATCACGGTCGAGCACCGCAACGCCGCACGCGGGGTCACGGGCTTCGCCCAGCGGGGCGCGCGGCGTTCCGGAGTCCGCTTCGCGGAGCCGAACCACCGGTACGCGGCGGCCGCCGCCCCCACCGACCCGCTCTTCACCGAGCAGTGGTCGCTGGTCGACGACACCGTGATCGGCGCCGGCCCGGCGTGGGACCAGACGGTCGGCGGCGACGTCACGGTCGCGGTCATCGACTCGGGCGTCGACGCCTCGCACCCCGACCTCGCCCAGAACATCTGGACCAACCCCAGCGAGATTCCCGGCAACGGCATCGACGACGACGCCAACGGCTTCGTCGACGACACCTCCGGCTGGAACTTCGTCGCGAACTCGCCGAACGCGGGTGACGACAACGGCCACGGCACCCACGTCGCCGGCATCATCGGCGCGAAGGGCGGCAACGGCATCGGCGTCGCAGGCGTCGCCTGGAACGTGAAGATCATGCCGATCAAGGTGCTCGACGCCAGCGCGATCGGTTCCGCGTCGACCCTGGCGCTGGGCATCCGGTACGCGGTGGCCAACGGCGCGAAGATCATCAACCTCTCCGTCTCGGGCCCGGGCTACAGCCGCGCGTTCGAGGAGGCCGTCCAGCTGGCCAGCGACAGCGGCGTGCTCGTGGTCGGCGCGGCAGGCAACGACGGCCGCAGCGTCGACGCCTCGCCCGTGTACCCCGCCGCGTTCCAGGCGCCGCTCATGCTCGCCGTGTCGGCGACCGCGCCGGGTGGCGGCCTGTCGCCGGTCTCCAACTACGGTGCCGGGCACGTCGAGATCGCGGCGCCCGGCCAGGACATCGTCTCGACCGCCACCGGCGGCGGCTACGAGCGCCGCACCGGCACCTCGATGGCGACCCCGCACGTCGCGGGCGGCCTCGTCCTGCTCGCCGCCGCGCGACCCGACCTCGGCCCGGCCGGCTGGCGCGAGGCGCTGCTGTCCACCGCCCGCCGCGGCCTGCCCGTCAGCTCCGGCAGCCTCAACCTCTCCGGTGCCCTGCAGAGCGCGCTGGGCGTGTCCTACAAGTCGACGCTCAAGCCCCGTTCGGCGTCGCTGAAGCGGACGGCCTGTGCGCTGCGCAAGGCCAAGGCGCTGTCGTCGGCCACGCGCAAGCGCAACCGCGGCAAGCTGTACCTGCGCGCCGCCAAGTGCACGAGCAGCGTCGGCGGCGCGAGCCTCGGGCTCTAGCGCCGCAGCGTCCGGATCGTCGTCTTCTCGCCGAAGCGCCCGCGCTCGACCGACGTCAGCTGGAACGTCCTGCCGCCGCTCGGGACGCGGAGCTTCACGGTGCGCCGCGCACCCGCCGCGACCCGGTAGGCCATCCGTGCGCCGGTCTTCCTGCCGGCCGAGGCCCGCAGGGTGCCGCGGCACCCGATGGCCCCGACGGCCTTCGGGCACGACGCCGTGAGCGTCAGCACCCCGCGGCGGAAGGACGGTCGGGTCGGCCCGAACACGACGTGACGGCCTTCCTTCAGCGCGCCCTCGTCGACCTGTTCACAGTCGTTCTGCGATCCGACCGGACGGTCCGTGTCGAGGTACTTGTCGCGCAGGTCGACGGTGATGCTGTCGACCCCGTTGCCGCAGCGGATGTCGTCCTCCTCGCCCTCGCGCGCGAAGACCTTGTCGGCACCGTCCCGGCCGCGGACGAGGTCGGTCCCCGCCTCGCCGTTGATGTCGTCGTCGCGGACCGAACCGAAGATGAGGTCGCGGCCCTGGCCGCCGAGCAGGACGTCGCCGACCCGGATGGTCACCTGCAGCTGGCGTGGGATCGCCGGCACGGTGCGCACCAGCGCGGTCCCCGAGGAGGGCGTGCCGCCCGGTGACGTGTTCTTGCCGGGCGGGGTCGGCGGGACCGTGGTGAAGCAGCAGATCGCCGACGCGGACGCGAGCGGCGGGGCGACTCGCAGTTCGGAGTTCGCGGCGAACGCGGCCGGATCGCCGTAGAGGCGGTCGCCGCCGGCGCGGCCCTCGATCCTGTCGATGTTCGTGGTCCCGACGATGGTGTCGAACCCCGCCGTGCCGAAGAGCACCTCGAAGCTCGAGATGGTGTCGTTGCCGTTGTCCTTCTGCGTGGGCTCGCTGCCGTCCATGCGGGCGAGGATCAGGCGGCCGACGCCTCTGGTGTAGTCGAGGGTGTCGGTGCCCAAGCCCCCTTCGAGCCGATCGGTGCCGGAACCGCCGATGATGCGGTCGTCACCATCGCCGCCGAGGACCCGGTCATCCCCACCCCGCGTCTGCGCGACGTCGTCGCCCGGCCCGAGGTCGACGAAGTCGAACCGGTTGAGCGTCTCGACCGTGTCGTTTCCCGGACCGGCGGTGATGAACTGGTCGGCCGACTCTCCCTGCACGCCGGTGCCGTTCCAGAGGTCGTCCTGATCGCCGAGGTCGGCGGTGATCACCAGGTTTCCCCCGGCGGCGAACGGGATGGGGCACTGCACCGCGGTGGGGACGTTGCGCTGGGTGCAGCCGGGCCCCGGGGTCAGCGCGACGGTGTCCTGCACGACGTACAGGAGCTCGCCCGACGTCGTCGTCTCGACGAGCGGGTTGTTGCGCTCCCCGGGCGCGGCGGTGTAGCGCAGACCGGTCCCGCTGTCGTAGCTGACGGTGGCGGCCTGAGCCGCAGCCGCCGGGACGAGCAGAGCCAAGGCAGTGACAAGGAGCGCGCGCATGCGATGCACCCTAAACCGCTGCGGCCTCGCGGGCGAGCAGTGCGAGGAGGTCCCGCGCCAGTTCGGCGGGGCGGTCGTCGACATCCTCGTCGGTGACCCGGACCACCGTCACCGCGTGCAGCGCTTCGATCCTCCGGCTCTTGCGGCGGTCGGAGCGGAAGTGCCGGGCGCTCTGGTGGACGCCGCCGTCGAGCTCGACCCCGACCCGGGCCTTGGCCCAGAACACGTCGAGCGTCGCCTTCTCGCCGTCCTCGAGGTCGAAGCCGGCGCCGTGCTGCGCAGGCGGAAGGCCGTAGTCCCGGAGAAAGCGCAGGAACTTGCGTTCCAGGCGGGTGCCGTCGAGGTCGCCGCGGATTGGGCGATGCCTGCGCAGGTGGCGCCGCAGCGCGCACCTGCCGCGCCGGCGCCCGGCTCGTGCCGCCGCGCGGTCGATCGTCGGGACGTGCAGGCGCTTGAGGACCTGCGCCTCGTGGATCGCCACCTCGAGCACGGCCTCGGCCACGCACCCCGCGAGATCGATCAGGGTGCGGGCCAGGGTCGTGATCGGGACGCCGTCCTTGATCGTGACGTCCTGGGGATCGAGGTCTGCCTGGTGGGGGATCAGGCCGGGGCGGCGGCGGCGCTGGGTGCGCGCCGTGACCTCGACCGGCCCGGAGTGGTGGCGCAGGATCCCCCAGCGCGCCGCCGCGCTGCGGTGACTGAGCACCGCCCCCTTCCCGCACGCCTTCACCGCCGCCAGGTCGCGCTCCGCGCGGGTCGGCTTCGTGCGCCCCACCAGGTAGACGCCGTGGTGCTGGCGCACCAGGGTCCCGTCGCGCGCGTGCCGCGCGATGACGTGGCGCGACAGGCCGCCCTCGTGCATCTCCTCGGTGGTGAGCACCCATCGGTGCCGCCGCGCGAGCCACTGCAGCGGATCGAGCTCGTTCTTACGTTGTGCCGCCCTGCGCGGCGTTTCGTCAGCCATGACGACGAGGGTCCACCCGCCGCACGGCTCCGCGCCCGGTTTGCACAGAGTTGGCACACCCATGCGACGGTTTCGCCGCACACCGCTGGAGAAACGACACAGACCGGAGTAGCCTCGGTCGACGTGGACTGGACCTTCTTCTTCCTGATGGTCGTCCTCAAGCTCCCGGTGCTCGCCCTGCTGGGGATCGTGTGGTGGGCGGTGCGCGCCGTCCCG
>SYBY01000018.1 GCA_005788585.1 Actinomycetota bacterium
CCATGTCCTCGTACGCGACATCCGACGACCCCGCCGTCCGGCTCGCCGAGCTCGACGTCGCCGTCACCGACGCCTGGATGGACTACCGCCTGGCGCTGCGCGACCTCGAAGGCCGCGCCTACGACCAGGCGGAAACCGAGGCGTGGGAGCACCTGCAGACGGAGCTCGAGCAGCTCGAAGCCGAGCGCCGCTCCCTCGTCGGTTAGGGTCTGCTCCGCGTTCGTCCGACGCACGCACGGGATGGAGACCGCGACGCCTGCCATGACCCCTACCCGCCCGCGCCTTGCCGCGGGCGCCCTGCTCGCTGCCCTGGCACTGTCGTCCTGCGGGTCCGACGAGCCTGAGGAACGGGGCAACCGGCCGCCCACGCCGATCGTCGTCAACGCGGCGATCCTCGACGACACGCTCGCGATCTCGCCGAAGCGCTTCGGCGCCGGCCCGATCCGCCTGGTCGTCACCAACCAGACCGGCAACACCAAGGAGCTCCGGCTGGAGACCGCAGGCCAGGACTCCGGGCTGCGCCAGCGCACCGGGCCGATCAACCCGTCGGACACCGCATCGCTGCAGGCCGACCTCCCGGAGGGTGAGTACACCGTCACCGCCGGTGAGGGCTCACGCGCCACGTCGGAGACGCTCGCGGTCGGCCCCGAGCGGCCGAACTCCGACAACGACCTGCTCCAGCCGTAGGCGCAACGCGACGCAGGCGGCTCGGCGGGTAGGATTCCGCAGCTGTCCTGACCGCGAAACGTATGGGGTTTCTTTCACCGTGGCCATCGATCTGAGCCAAGTCACCAGAGTGGATGCCGAGCCGGGCGAGCTGCCCGCGACGATGGCCGCGTGGGTCATCCGTCAGGAGCGGGAGGGTGAGCCGAAGGACGCCTTCCAGATCGAGGAGATCGAGGTCCCCGAGCCCAAGGCGTTCGAGGTCATCGTGCGCGTCATGGCCGCCGGCGTGAACTTCAACAACGTCTGGGCCTCGCTCGGGGAGCCCGTCTCCGTCTTCGGCTACGCCGACCACCCCGAGTACGGCCACCACATCGGCGGCTCGGACGCGTCGGGCGTCGTGTGGAAGGTCGGCCCCGGCGTCACGCGCTGGAAGGTCGGCGACGAAGTCGTCATCCACTGCAACCAGACGAGCTACGAGGACCCCGAGGTCCACGGCCTCGACCCGATGGCCGCGCCGTCGCAGAAGATCTGGGGCTACGAGACGACCTGGGGCTCGTTCGCGCAGTTCACGAAGGTCCAGGCCCAGCAGCTGCTGCCCAAGCCCAAGTCGCTGACCTGGGAAGAGGCCGCCTCGTACGGCCTGACGTACTTCACCGCGTACCGCATGCTGTTCAACCGCGCGCAGATCCAGGCGGGGCAGAAGGTCCTGATCTGGGGCGCGGCCGGCGGCCTCGGCGTCTTCGCGACGCAGCTCGTGAAGGCCGCGGGCGGCGAGTCGGTCGGCGTCGTCTCCTCCGACGAGAAGGGCGAGCTCGTCAAGCAGCTCGGTGCGAAGGACTACATCAACCGCAGCGAGTTCGCGGGCATGATGCGCACGGGCAAGGAGACGCCCGAGGAGGAGAAGGAGCGCTTCAAGGTCTCGCGCGCGTTCGCCAAGCGCGTCAAGGAGATCCTCGGCGAGTCGCCCGACATCGTCTTCGAGCACGTCGGCGCGGCCACGTTCCCGACGTCGGTCTTCACGGTCAAGACGTTCGGCAAGGTCGTGATCTGCGGCGCGACGTCCGGCTACACGCTGGACTTCGACGTCCGTTACCTCTGGATGCGCCAGAAGGAGATCATCGGCTCGCACTTCGCCAACGCGTGGGAGTGCACGAAGGCTAACGCGCTGATCGACCAGGGCCTCATCCGGCCGGTGCTGTGGAAGACGATGCCGTTCGAGGACGTCGCCCACGCGCACCAGCTCATGCACGAGAACAAGCACGCCGGCAAGATCTCGGTCCTCGTCGGCGCCGAGTCCGAGGGTCTGGGCCGCACGGCCGAGGGCCCGGGCGCGATCATCGCGGAGGTGGGCGCCTGATGTCCTACATCGTCACGGTCCCCTGGTACGCCACGGCGCTGCGGGCCGACGACATGGAGTACGCGCTCGAGAAGATCAGCAACGTCGCGCTCAAGCGCGGCGCGCTGCGCTTCGACCTGTACCGGTCCAAGGAGGACCGGTACAAGTTCACGCAGATCCTGGAGTTCCCGAACAAGCTCGAGTGGGAGCGGTTCTGGTACGGCGAGGACTTCCAGGACTTCCGCGCATCCACCGCGGGCTGGTACACGGTCCCGGTGCTCTACTCGCCCACCGAGCGCACGGCGAGCGGCCGGCTCGAGCTGGAGCCCGCCGAACGCTGATCGTCCGTCCGTCAGCCTTCCTGGAGCCGCTCGCGCAGCCGCTCCAGGGAGCGACGGATGATGCGTGAGATCTGCATCTGCGAGAC
This sequence comes from Actinomycetota bacterium, assembly GCA_005788585.1. The sequence goes on from SYBY01000018.1 coordinate 2,430, forward strand.
GCCGACCTGCTCGGCGATCTGAGACTGCGTGAGGTCCTCGACGAACCGCAGTCGCAGGACCTCACGATCGCGCTCGGAGAGCGCCTCCGACGCCTCACCCAGCATCGCGCGCGTCTCGGCGTGCGCCAGCTCCGGGTCGCCCCCGCCGAGCGTGTCGCCGAGCGTCAGGTCCTCGCCCGTCGGCTCTTCGAACGAACGCGCGCGGCGCGCGTCCTGGCTCTGGATGGTGGCGAGCACCTCTTCGAAGGGCTGATCGACGGCGTCTGCGAGCTCCTGCACCGTCGGCGCCCGGCCGAGCTCGGTCGTGAGCCGGTCGCGATGCCGCGCGATCTCGAGCTGCAGCTCCTGCATGCCGCGAGGCACGCGGACCATCCAGGTCGTGTCGCGGAAGTGCCTGCGCAGCTCGCCCAGGACCGTGGGCGTCGCGTAGCTGGAGAAGCGGACCTCGCGCTCGAGGTCGAAGCCGTCGATGGCCTTGACCAGGCCGACCGATGCCACCTGGACGAGATCGTCGAGCGGCTCGCCCCGGCCGGCGTACCGCGCCGCCAGTGAGCGGGCCAGCGGCAGCATCTCCTGGACGAGCTCCTCGCGCGCGCGCACGTCTCCCTGCTCGTGGTATCGGCGCAGCAGCTCGCGTTCACGGCGAGCGCGCGCAGCAGTGGTCGTGCTGGCGTCGCGGTCCTTC